>JAEWKY010000205.1 GCA_023457615.1 Actinomycetes bacterium
GGTCTGCGGGAGGGCGTCGGCGTCGACGAGGAAGACGTTCGAGGCCGACCCCGACGCGCGGCGGGCGAGCAGCATCCCCTCGACGACGGCCGTGCTCTCGTCGAGCATCGACGCGTTCGCGGTCGCCCTCCCCGTGAGGTCGGCGACCATGGTCTGGAAGTTGATCAGCGCCTCGAGCCGGCCCTGCGAGATCTCCGGCTGGTAGGGCGTGTAGGCCGTGTACCACGACGGGTTCTCGAGCACGTTGCGCTGGATGACCGCGGGCGTGATCGTGCCGGAGTATCCGAGACCGATCATGCTGCGGCGCACGCGGTTCCTCGCGGCCAGCCCGCGCAGCTCGGCCAGGGCGGCGCGCTCGGAGACGGCCGCGGGCAGCACGGCGGGGGCGTCGACCCGGATGCCGGACGGCACGGCCGCCGCCATGAGGTCGTCGACGGACGAGTACCCGACCGCCGACAGCATGATCTGCTGGGCGGCGGAGTCGGTTCCGATGTGGCGGTCGGCGAACAGGGTCATGCCGTGAGCTCCCGGTACTGGTCGGCGGTGAGCAGCTCGGGCAGCTCGGTGAAGCGCACCTTGATGAGCCAGGCCGAGCCCTCGGGGTCGGCGTTGACGTCGGACGGGGAGTCGATGACGGCGTCGTTGCGCTCGACGACCTCGCCGTCGACGGGGGCGAACAGCTCGCCCACCGACTTCGTCGACTCGATCTCGCCGACGATCTTGCCCGCGGCGATCGTCGCGCCGACGGCCGGCAGGTCGACGTAGACCACGTCGCCCAGCTTCTCGGCGGCGTAGACGGTGATGCCGACGGTCGCGACGTCGCCGTCGACCCGGACCCACTCGTGGTCCTTCGTGTAGTGCGTGGTCATGATCCTGCCTTCTTTCGCGAGTAGAACGGGAGGGGGACGACGGTCGCCGGGACGGCGGTGCCGCGGACGTCGAGGGCGAGCTCGGTACCGAGCGCCGACGCGTCGGCGTCGACGTAGGCCATCGCGATCGGGTGCCCGAGGGTCGGCGAGAGCGCGCCCGAGGTCACCTCGCCCACGACGGCGTCGCCGCGGAGCACCGGGTAGCCGGCGCGACCCGCACGCCGGCCCTCGGAGGCGAGCCCGACGAGCACGCGCGCACCCGGGGTGCCGATGTCGGCGACGCGGCCGAGACCGGCCTCGCGCGGGCGGATGTCGCGCGTGAGCTCGTGCCCGTAGAGCGGCATCCCGGCCTCGAGGCGCAGGGTGTCGCGCGCGGCGAGTCCGCACGGCACGGCGCCCGCGGCGACGAGCGCGTTCCACAGGTCGGCGGCGCCCGGGTTGTCGACGTAGAGCTCGAAGCCGTCTTCGCCCGTGTAGCCGGTGCGGGCGACGAGGATCGGCCGGCCGCCCCAGGTCGTCTCGACGATGCCGTAGTACTTCAGGGCGGCCGGGTCGGCGTCGAGGCCGTCGAGCCGGCCGAGCACGTCGAGCGCGTCGGGGCCCTGGATCGCGACGAGCGCGCACGTGTCGGTCTCGTCGCCGATCGTCACCTCGAACCCCGCGGCGCGCGCCGTGAGCTCCGCGGCCACGATGTCGTGGTTGCCCGCGTTGGCGACGACCCAGTACTCCTCGTCGGCGAGCCGGTAGACGACGAGGTCGTCGAGGATGGCGCCGTCGTCGGTCAGCAGCAGCGAGTACTTCGCCCGGCCGTTCGCGATCGCCGAGGCGGTGCCGGCGAGCGCGGCGTCGAGGAACTCCGCCGCCTGCGGTCCTCCGACGAGGAACTCGGCCATGTGGCTGAGGTCGAAGAGCCCGGCGGCCGTGCGCACGGCCTCGTGCTCGGCCAGGTCGGAGCCGTAGCGCACCGGCATCCGCCATCCGCCGAAGTCGGTGAAGGAGGCACCCGCGGCCTCGTGCACCGCCTCGAGCGGCGACGGGCGGGACGTGGAATCGGACACGGAGTTCTCCCGGTGGTCGGTGAACTCCCCCTCTGTTCATGGTGCCTGAGAGCTTCGCGACCGCTGCGTCGACGGCAGCGGTGCTTTCACCTACGGCGGCCCGGGCTCGACCCGGGCTCTTTCCAGAGCGGCCTGGCGGATGCGGTACGTGTACCTGAGAGATTGGCGGGGAGGCTTGCTCCTTCGGTGCCCACCTGACGTGGGCTCTCCCGCACCTGCTGCGGCCCGATCTTCGATTGTGCCCGTAGCCTAACGCGCCGCGACGTTCTCCCCTAGTAGCGGGGCGGCGGGCGCAGTACCCTCTCGCCAACGACCCTGGCAGGGAGGGCACCGTGACCACCCCCGACGTCCCCATCGTCCCGTCGAGCGCGCGCGAGCGCGTCGCCGCGTTCCAGGCCCGCTTCGCGCAGTGGCGCGTCGTCCGCGCCCTGCGCCGCGCGCTCCTCGTCGCGAGCCCCGTGCTCGTCGTCTTCACGGCGCTCGGCTTCTCCGAGGCGGATCGGATCGGCGCCCAGCTGCCGGGGCTCGAGGGCGAGACGATGTCGATCTCCTCGATGATCGGGCCGCTCTCCTTCTTTCAGCGGGCCACCTGGTCGGCCTGGGACGGCTCGAACGATCTCGCCGTTCCCTCCGGGGCGCTCGAGGCCCACGTGGCGATCGACTGGCCCTTCATGCTGGCCTACGGAGTACTCGCCGCGGCGGCGGTCACCCGATGGCTCCGGGGCAGGATCGCCGTCGCCGGGGTCGCCCTGCTCGGCGCGCTGCTGCTCGTCGACTTCGCGGAGAACCTGCTGCTCCGCCGCGCGGCGGACGCGCTCGACGCGGTCGCGGCAGGCGGCGTGTTCCCCGCCGGCCTGGGCGCCGTTCTCGGCATCGTCGAGTGCGCCAAGTTCGGCCTGACCGCCGTCCTCCTCGTGCTGCTCGTCTTCCAGGCGGACTTCCGCCACGACATCGCGTCTTCCGTGAAGCGCACGGCCGCCGCGGTGTACGCGCAGCGCCTGTCGGTCGTCGTCGTCGCCCTGTTCGCCGCCCTCGCGCTGCTCCCGCCGTTCCACGAGCTGCTCGAGCAGCTGCCGGAGGTCGTGCGGGCGTGGACCTCGCGCTCGGACGACGGCTGGGCCGGCGGGCACATCGGCGCCGCCGCGATCACGGTGGCGTTCTTCGCGGTCGTCGCGTTCGTGATCGGCCGGAAGCGGTCGGCGCTCTACTGGGAGGTCTACGTCTACGGCCTGGGAAGCGGCGGCACCGCGCGCAGCTACCGCCCCGTCGGCCCGACGACCAGCGTGCTCGAGGAGCGTCGCACCTGGCCGGGCCGCACCCGGTACGCACTGTGGCTGTCGCCGGTCGTCGTGCTGCCGCTCGCGGGCGGCGTCGCGATCGCCACGGGAGGCCAGGTCGACGCGGGGCGGATGGCGCTGCTCCTCGGTCTGCTGCTCGGGGTCGTCGTCGCGTCCGCCCTGCTCGAACGGCGGCTGCGGCGCCACCCGCGGCGGCTGGGGCACGCGGTGACGGGCTCTCCGGCACGTCGGCTCCGCCTCGCCCGCGACGTCGTGCTGACCGGGGATGTGCTCGCGGGGCTCGCGATCGCAGCCGGCCTCCTCGGGATCGCGCGCGCGATCACCTCGGCGATCATCGTCGACGCCACGACCGCGTTCCCCGGAGGCGTGCCGCAGTGGATCGTCGCGGGCCTCGTGCTGCTCGCGATCCTCGCGACGTGGGGAAGCACGCTCATCCCGAAGCCGACGGCGCCGCGTCGTCCCGCCGACCGCCTCGTGGAGGCGACCGACCGCGGCCCGGTCCGGCAGCTCGTCGTCGAGCTCGATCCGTCGACCATCACCCGCCACCCGACGCCCGCCGGCTTCGCGTTCGCGGCGATCGCGACCGCGCTGTCGGTCGTGCTGCTCCTCTGTCTGCTGCTCTGGCCGCTCGGCATCGGCCCCGTGCTCGGTGTCGTCGCCGTCGCGGTCGGGGCCCTGGGGTCGATCACGACGGTCCTCGGCGTCGTGTCGCTGTTCCTCCGGCAGCGCCGCCCGCTCGCGATCTTCGAGCTGCTCGGCCTGCGCTCCGATCCGATCCTGATCCTGCTCGTCGTGCTCCCGCTCGCGGTGACGCAGATCGCCGGCCCCCCGGAGCTCCACGCCGTCGACCGGATCGCGCCGGACACCGCGCCGCCCGCCGAGCGCACCGACCTGGCCTCGGCCTTCGGCACCTGGCTGGCCGAGATGGAGGACGCCGGCTGCGTCGACGACGGCGTCGTGCCGCTCGTGCTCGTCGCGGCCGAGGGAGGGGGCATCCGGGCCGCCGCGTGGACGGATGCCGTGCTCGCGCAGCTCGCGACCGCGGGCGAGTGCGCGTCGAGGTCGGTCTTCCTCTCCTCCGGCGTGAGCGGCGGCGCCGTCGGTCTCGCGCTCGCGGCGACGACCGCCCCGAGCTGGCCGGACGAGGGCGGGGGCGCGCTCTCGGGGTCGCGTCCGTACGCCGACGAGCTCCGCGAGCGCGTCTCCGAGCTGAGCGAGGCCGGCACGCTGCCGGGAGCCGTCGCGGGTCTCGTCGTGAGCGATCCGTTCGCCTCGATGAGCGGCATCCGCCTGGCGACGAGCGAGAACGGATCGCGCGCGCGCTGGCGCGACCGCGCGACGCTCATCGAGCAGTCCTGGCGGGAGGCGTCGGACTCGCTCGGTGAGCTCTGGGACGACTCGCCGTCGGCGCCCACCGGCTACGTCGTGCTGAACTCGACGGACATCCTGTCCGGATGCCGGGTCTCGGTGAGCCAGCTCGACCTCGGCACGGGCTCCTCGGGCTGGACGACCGACCGCGACCCCGCGATCCCGCGCTGCGACCAGGGACTCGACGGACCGCCGCTGACGATCGACCTGATCGAGATGTACCGCGCCCAGGGGTGCGCCTTCGGGGCGGACTGGGCCACGGCCGCGATGCTGTCCGCCCGATTCCCCGTCGTGACGCCCGGCGGGGTCATCGACGTCGCGACGGCGTGCGCGCGCGACGGGGGCGACGCGGCGCTCGACGAGCCGCGACCGCGCCTCCACCTCGTCGACGGCGGCTACGCCGAGAACTCCGGGATCGGCCTGCTGGCCGACGTGGCGCCCGCACTCGGCCAGCTCGTGCGCGCGCACAACACGGGCGTGGTCGAGGTGCCGGAGGGGGCGGAGGCCGACGCCGCGGCCCCGCCGCTCGTCGTGCCGTACGTGCTGTACATCCAGAACTCGCCCGGCGCGGACCTCTTCCCGCCGCGTCGCGACGCGATCGCCGAGCTCACGGTGCCGCTCGCGGGATGGGGGACCCGCGAGAACCAGAACTCGACGGCGACCTGGCTGCAGCGCGTGGTCAACGGGCTCGGCGCGGTGTGCCCCGAACCCGTGCCCGCGACCGAACCCGTGCCCGCGACCGAGCCCGCCACGACCACGGCCTGCGGTGCCGACCGACGCATCCCGCAGCGGGGGTCCCCGGTGGTCGTCGCCGGCATCCCGACGGCTCCGTCGGCCGTGATCCCGCTCGGCTGGGCGCTCTCGGACTCGACGCTCGATCGGATGTTCCAGCTCGCGGAGGACGAGGCCGCGGGCTGCGAGGCCCCGCGGTGGAGCGACTACTCGTGCCTGGCCGCTCTCCTCGACCGGGTCACTCCGGGCGAGTCGCGGCCCGACGGACTGCCGCCGCGCCCCGAGTCCCGCTAGCCCGGCCGGCGAGCGCGCGTCAAGACCCCGCGACGCGCGACGGCCGGATGCTGGGATGGCGCCATGGGGATGCGACGATCCGTCCTGCTCGCCGCGGTCGCGGCCGGAGCGCTCGGCCTCACCGCGTGCGTCGGCGGCGAGCCGTCGCCGTCGTCGGTGGCGGCCGAGTTCACGACGCCGATCGAGCCCGCCTGGACCGCCGACATCCCGGGCCTCTTCGGCGAGCCTGTGCTGCGGGACGGCGTCGTGCTCGCCTACGCCGACGACGAGGAGGTCGGGATGCGGCTCGTCGCCCTCGACCTCGAGACCGGCGAGCCGCTGTGGGAGCACACGGCCTCGCCGGGCGGTGCGTACTCCAACCCCATCCTCACGAGCGTCTACGCGGCGAGTCGGCCGTACCCGCTGCCGACGCTGCGGCCGACGGTGTTCGAGGCCGGGGAAGGCGAGGATGCCGCGCTCGCCGTGGTCTTCACTGAGCGCGACATCGAGATGGAGAGCATCCGACCCGACGACCTGCTGCGCGTCGTCGACCTGCACTCGGGCGAGGAGCTCGAGGTGACGTTGCCCGACGTCGATCCCGACGACTTCACGTACGCGCCCGTCGGCATCCAGCGCGACGACGGCGAGCTCTACGCCAACTTCTACACCCCCGCGCGCACGTGCGACGGGCTGATCTGCTGGGCGGCCGAGGACCCGGACACGACGAACGGCTACTCGCTCGTGACCCTCGACCCGGCAACGCTCGAGCTGCGGATCGAGGGCGGCTTCCTGCCCGACTCCGACGATCCGCTGAGCCCCGACTACGGCATGGAGTACGTGAGCGTCGCGACCGACGACGACTTCGACCTCGTGCGGTTCGTCGACGGCGAGGAGGTGTGGCGGCATCCCACGGACGAGCTCTTCGGCGTCGAGCGCACGTCGCTGCCCGACTTCGGCGGGGTGACCGAGCTCGGCGACCTCGTGCTCGTGCAGGGCTACCAGGCGATGCGCGAGACGCTCGACCGGGTGCACACCTACGACCTCGACTTCGTCACGTCGCGCACGCTCGCCGCCCTCGACGCGGAGACCGGCGACGTCGTGTGGCGGCTCGAGGGCGGCGACATGCTCTGCTACGCCGCCTACGACGGCCCGCCGCCCGCCGACGCCGAGAGCATCCCGATCTGCCACGCCACGGGCGGCTCGTTCGTGTACGACCTCGTCGCCGAGGACTTCGCCGAGCAGGTCGAGCCCGAGGCCTCGATCGCGCAGCTCGACGTCGCGACGGGCGAGCTCGGCTGGGAGTCGGAGGGCGCGGGCGTCGTGTCCCTCGCGCAGGCCGGCAACCTGCTCGACGTCGCCTACTCGTCGCGCGGAGACCTCGCCCTGGTCGACCGCGACGACGAGACGGGTCTCGTCGACCTCCGCGACGGCGCCTGGTACCCGCTGCCGACCGAGGGCGACGTCGTGCGGGCCTGCCAGGCTGAGCGCGACGACGTCGAGCTCGACTTCGAGGGCTCCTCGTTCGCGTCGGGCCAGAACCCGATCACGACCGGCTACCCCGCGGGCTGGCGCCACTTCCCGTGCGACGAGGAGGGCGGCGAGATCGACGGCTGGTCGAGGGGCGCCGTGCGGGTCGCGGGCTACCGCGATCCGGGGGTCCCGGGCACCGCCGTGATCGTCGAGGGCGGCGCGCTCGTCGGCTTCGAGCTCTGACCGCCGGTCACTCGCCCTCGTCGCCGGGACCGCCCGCGCGGAAGTACCGCACCGCCTGCCAGACGAGCACGACGAGCACCGCGGCGGCGCCGACGACGAGCACCACGCCGATCCACGAGGGGGTACCGGGCGGCACGGGAACGGGCATCGCGATCATGCGGGCAGCCTAGGGGCGTATCGTCCCGGCATGACCATCATCTCCACCCCCGACGAGTCCGCGGTCACCGGCCTCGCGGCCGAACTGTACGCGCACGACCTCGCCACGCTCGGCTACGTGCCCTCGCACACCCGCGTGACGGCCCTCAACCCCGAGGCGGTGCGCGCGTTCGAGGCGCTCATCAAGACGCTCGTCCCCGGGCTCGGGATGCGGCGCTACGAGCTCGTGACCCTCGCCGCAGCCGGGGCCCTGGGATCGACCGCGTGCCGCGCCCACCACGGGCTCAAGTCCCTCAAGTACCTCGAGGCCGACGAGATCGAGCGCGTCGCCCGCGACTTCCGCGACGCGGGCCTCCCCGCCGCGGAGGTCGCCATGATGGAGTTCGCCGAGAAGCTGAGCCTCGACTCCGCGACGATGACCGAGCGCGACGCCGCGGTGCTGCGGGAGCACGGCTTCACCGACCGCGAGATCGTCGACATCGCCTTCGCCGCGGGGGCGCGCAACTTCTACAGCCGGTCGCTCCACGCCCTCGGCGTCGAGCCCGACATCCCGCCGTCGCTGCCGGCGGAGCTCGTCGACGCGCTGCTGGGCGGCATGCGTCAGCCGGAGACCGGCCCCGTTCAGTAGGTGACGACGCCCGGGGTGCCGCCTCCGGCATCCACGGCGCCCCCGGTGATCGCGACGCTGCGCGGCGACGCGAGGAACACGAGCACGTCGGCGAGCTCCTCGGGGGTGACGATGCGGCCGATGATGTTGCCGGCCATCGCGCGCTCCGCGTCCTCGCGCGTCGCGCCTCCCGCGATCCTCTGCTCGACCAGCGCGGCGACGTTCTCGGTGCGGGTGAGCCCGGGATGCACGACCGTGACGTTGACGCCCTGAGGCCCGAGCTCGTCGGCGAGGTTCTTGGTGATCGCCGCGACGCTGATGTTGCGCACCGTCTGCGCGACGGAGCCGGACCGGCGCGCGCCGAGCCCGCTCACGTTGAGGATGCGACCCCAGCCCGCGGCGATCATGTGCGGGGCCACGGCCCGGGCCGAGCGCAGGTAGCCGAGCACCTTCTCCTCGAACTCCTCGCGCAGCGCGTCGTCGGAGGTCTGCGACGCGATCGTGTTCTTCGCCGCCGTCCACGGCGCCGCGGCGGTGTTGATCAGGATGTCGACGCCCCCCATGATCGCGACCGCCTCGGCGACCCCCGCCTGCACCGACGCGTCGTCGCGGGAGTCGATCGCGACGCCGTGCACCGCGCCCCCGGTCTCGGCGGCGAGGGCGGCCGCGAC
>JAEWKY010000206.1 GCA_023457615.1 Actinomycetes bacterium
GCTCAGGCGAAGACGACGCTGCGGGTGGCGGTGGGGGTGGCGCGGCCGAGGGCTCGCACCGTCCACCCGGCGTCCGACCAGGCGCCGGCGTCGAGGCAGTTGCGCGCGTCGATCACGGTGCGACCGCGCGCGAGGGCCGCGACGGCGGCGGGCGACGCGGAGACGAACTCGGGCCACTCGGTGAGCACGAGCACGACGTCGGCACCCGCCACGGCGGCATCCATCGTGTCGGCGAAGGCGAGGGTCGGGAAGGTGCGGCGTCCCGTCTCCCCCGCCGCGGGGTCGTAGACGGCGACCTGCGCGCCCCGGAGGTGCAGGGCCGCGGCGACCGAGAGGGCCGGCGAGTCGCGCACGTCGTCGGTGTCGGGCTTGAACGCCGCCCCGAGCACGGCGACGCGGGCGTCGAGCACCGATCCGCCGCACGCCGCGAGGGCGAGCTCGACGACGCGCTCCCGCTGACGCATGTTGATCTCGTCGACCCGGCGCAGGAGCGACGCGATCGCGGGGGCGCCGAGCTCGCCCGCGCGATGGGTGAGCGCGCGGATGTCCTTCGGCAGGCAGCCGCCGCCGAATCCGACTCCGGCATTGAGGAACCGGCGGCCGATGCGGGCGTCGTGTCCGAGCGCGTCGGCGAGCACGGTGACGTCGGCGCCCGCGGCCTCGCACAGCTCCGCGATCGCGTTGATGAACGAGATCTTCGTCGCGAGGAAGGCGTTCGCGCTCACCTTCACGAGCTCGGCCGTCGGGAGGTCGCACGCGATGACCGGCGCTCCCGCCTCGATCGGCGACGCGTACAGCTCCCGCAGCAGACCCTCGGCCGCGGACGACGCCCCGCCGATCACGATGCGATCCGGGTGCAGGGTGTCCTCGACCGCCCGGCCCTCGCGCAGGAACTCGGGATTCCAGACGAGCTCCGCCGCGACATCCTCGGGGACGAGCGCATCCATCAGCACCCGCAGCCGCTCGCCCGTTCCCACCGGCACGGTCGACTTGCCGACGACGACCCCGTCGTGCGTCATCGCGCGGGCGATCCCGGAGACCGCGGCCTCCACATGGTCGAGATTAGCCGCCGTCGAGCCCGCCTGCTGAGGTGTGCCGACGCACACGAAGTGCAGGTCGGATGCCGCGACGGCTTCCGCGAGATCGGTCGTGAACCGCAGCCGCCCGGTCGCGAGGTGCCGCTGCAGCAGCTCCGGCAGGCCGGGTTCGAAGAACGGCACGCGCCCCGCCGCGAGCGCCTCGACCTTGGCGGGGTCGACATCCACCCCCACCACGTCGTGGCCGAGCTCCGCCATCGCGGCCGCGTGGGTGGCTCCCAGGTATCCCGTTCCGATCACACTGACGCGCATGCGGCCAGTGCAGCCCCGGGTGGTGAACCGCCGGGCGCCCGACACGCGAACGACCGGTGAACGCGAGGCGACGGGCGAGCCGCGCGACCCGGGCGCTCGGAGCGCGTTGCTCCGCGGAACGTGTCGTGCTCCGCCGCTCTGGCGCGGAGCAGGGCGAGATCGGCGGAGCAACCCGAGGTCAGCTCTCGTAGAAGCGCTTCTCGAACACCTGGCGGGCGACGCGGGTCGTGCGGAGGTAGTCCTGCTCGAGGCGCGACGCCGAGCCGGGCGGGTACTCCATGAGCCGCGCGACGCCCTCGAGCTGCATGCGATCGTTCGGCAGCGAGTCGGCGGTCTTCGCCGTCCAGAGCGTCATGGCCGAGCGCGCCCGCGAGGCGATGAGCCACGCCGCACGGAGGCGGGCGGCATCCTCGGCCGGCACGAGGTCGGCCTCGACGGCGGCGGCGAGGGCGCGCAGGGTGGAGGTCGTGCGCAGCCCGGGCACGCGCGCGGCGTGCTGCAGCTGCAGCAGCTGCACGAACCACTCGACGTCGGAGAGCGAGCCGCGTCCCAGCTTCAGGTGGCGCGCGGGGTCGGCGCCCTGCGGCAGCCGCTCCGATTCGACGCGCGCCTTGATGCGCCGCACCTCGCGCACGTCGGCGGGGGCGATGGCGGCCGGGTAGCGCGTCTCGTCGGCCAGCGCCTCGAAGTCGTCGAGCAGCTCGCGATCGCCGACGGCCCCGCGGGCGCGCAGCAGGGCCTGCGCCTCCCAGGTGAGCGACCAGCGCTCGTAATACGCCCGGTACGAGTCGAGCGAGCGCACGATCGCGCCGTTCTTGCCCTCCGGCCGCAGCCCGGTGTCGAGGTCGAGGGGCAGGCGGATGTCCTCGGTGAGCCGCTTGAGCTCGTGCACGACGTGCTCGGCACGCCGCTGCGCCTCCTCGCCGTCGACGCCCGACGGCCGGTAGACGTAGACGATGTCGGCGTCGCTGCCGAAGCCGAGCTCCTCGCCGCCGTAGCGGCCCATCGCGACGATGCCGAACTCGATGCCGTCGCCGTAGCGGTGCACGAGGGCGAGCACGCCCGTGAGGATCGCCGTCGTCACGTCGCTCAGACCGCGCCCGAGCTCCTCGACCGACACGACGCCGAGGATCGCCCCGAGCGCGAGCCGCAGCACCTCGCGCCGACGTGCCGTACGCAGCGCGGCCGCGGCGGCATCCTGATCGTCCCAGTGCCGGGCGACGGTCGCGGCGGTCTCGTCGAGCAGCGACGCGAGCGGACGCGGCGAGAGCTCGCCGTCGTTCTCGAGCCAGGCGACGGCCTCGGGATACCGCTCGAGCAGCACGCCGACGAACTTCGAGCCCGAGAGCACCTCGGTGAGTCGGCGGGCAGCCCCCGAGGAGTCGCGCAGCATCCGCAGGAACCAGTAGGCCTCGCCGAGATCGTCGGAGAGCCGTCGGAAGGCGAGCAGCCCGCCGTCGGGGTCGGCTCCCTCGGCGAACCACTGCAGCATGACCGGGAGCAGGTTGCGCTGGATCTGCGCCCGACGCGACATGCCGGAGGTGAGCGCGGCGATGTGGTGCAGCGCACCCCGCGGGTCGCGGAAGCCGATCGCCGCGAGTCGCGCCTCGGCCTGCTCGCTCGTGAGCGCGTAGCCGTCGTCGGGCAGGGCGGCCACGGCCGACAGCAGCGGCCGGTAGAAGAGGCGCTCATGGAGCGTGCGCACCTCGTGCTTGACCTTCTGCCAGGCCTCGAGCAGGCCGTCGGCCGTCGTCGCGAGTCCCGAGGCGCGCCCGAGCACCCGGAGGGCCTCCTCCTCGCGCGGCATGAGGTGGGTGCGGCGCAGGCGGGACAGCTGCAGGCGGTGCTCGAGGAGACGCAGGAACCGATAGTCGCGACCGAACTCGGCGGCCTCCGCGCGGCCGATGTAGCCCTGCTCGGCGAGGGCCTCGAGCGCGTCGAGGGTCGACCGCCGGCGCACCGCCGGGTCGGCATGGCCGTGCACGAGCTGCAGCAGCTGGATCGTGAACTCGACGTCGCGCAGACCCCCGGGGCCGAGCTTGAGCTGGATGTCGACCTCGTCCGGCGGGATGTGCGCCGTGACGCGCTCGCGCATCCCCTGCACCGACTCGACGAAGCCCTCGCGCGCCGCGGACGACCACACCATCGGGGCGACGCCCGCGACGTAGCGCTCCCCCAGCTCGAGGTCGCCCGCGAGCGGCCGGGCCTTGAGCAGCGCCTGGAACTCCCACGACTTCGCCCAGCGCTCGTAGTACGCGAGGTGCGAGTCGAGGGTGCGCACGAGTGCGCCGTCCTTGCCCTCGGGGCGCAGGTTGGCGTCCACCTCCCACAGCGGCGGCTCGACCGCGAGCTCCGCGATGCCGCGCATCGTCTCGCGGGCGAGGACGGTGGCGATCTCGACCGCGCGATCGCCGCCGTCGGTCACGAAGATGACGTCGACGTCGCTCAGGTAGTTGAGCTCGCGGGCGCCCGACTTGCCCATGCCGATGATCGCGAGCGGGGTCGCCGCGACCTCGTCGGCCGGGAACCTCGCCGTCCCGTTCGGCGCGGGCGGCTGAGAAAGGGCTCTGCGCGCGAGCTCGAGCGAGGTGTCGAGAGCGGCCCCGGCGAGGTCGGCGAGGGCGGCGGCGACGCGGTCGACGACGAGCGTGCCGTCGGGCTGCTCGAGATCCCACGCCGCCAGGCGCACGAGCTCGGTGCGGTACGCGGCGCGGAGGGCGTTCCACGCCGCCTCGCCCGTGAGCCCGCCGACGGCCTCGGCGAAGCGGGCCGCGACGTCGTCCGCCCCGGGGGGCGCGTCGAGGCGCGAGGCCACGGCGTCGAGCCGCTCGGGATGGCGTTCGAGGAACGTCGCGAGACCCGACGACGCGCCCAGCACGCGGACGAGTCGCTCGGTCGCCTCGGCATCCTCCAGCAGCGCGGCGACCGGCTGCGGCGCGGAGGCACGCAGGCCGACGAGGAGGCGCAGCGCCTGGTCGGGGTCGGCCGCGAGCGCGAACGCCGGAACGAGCTCGTCGGGCACCTCGGCGAGCGACTCGCGGGCGCCGCCGAGGTCGGCGAACCCGAGTCGGGCCAGCTCGGTGAGCGTCGTCGTCGTCCGCGTCATGGTGGTGCCGAACCTCGGGGGCTCAGAGGATCTCGAGGTTGCTCTCCAGCTCGAACGGCGTTACGCGCGAGCGGTACGCCGACCACTCTCGGCGCTTGTTGAGCAGCACGTACTCGAAGACCTGCTCGCCGAGGGTCTCGGCGACGAGCTCGCTGTCCTCCATGATCGAGAGCGCGTGGTCGAGCGAGGCCGGCAGGCTGCCGTAGCCGAGCGCGCGGCGCTCCGCCTTCGTCATGCCCCAGACGTCGCCCTCGGCCTCGGGCGGGAGCTCGTAGCCGTTCTCGATGCCCTTGAGCCCCGCCGCGAGCAGCAGCGCGTAGGCGAGGTAGGGGTTCGCGGCGGAGTCGATCGCGCGGTACTCGATGCGCGCGCTCTGGCCCTTGCCGGGCTTGTAGAGCGGCACGCGCACGAGCGCCGACCGGTTGTTGTGGCCCCAGGTCACGTAGCTCGGCGCCTCGTCGCCGCCCCAGAGCCGCTTGTACGAGTTGACGAACTGGTTGGTCACCGCGGTGATCTCGGGGGCGTGCTTGAGCAGTCCCGCGACGAACTGCTTGCCGATCGCCGAGAGCTGGTACTGGCCGCCCGCGTCGTAGAACGCGTTCGTGTCGCCCTCGAAGAGCGACATGTGCGTGTGCATGCCCGATCCGGGATGCTCCGAGAACGGCTTGGGCATGAACGTCGCGTAGACGCCCTGCTCGATCGCGACCTCCTTCACGACCGTGCGGAAGGTCATGATGTTGTCGGCCGTCGTGAGCGCGTCGGCGTAGCGCAGGTCGATCTCGTTCTGACCGGGGCCCGCCTCGTGGTGCGAGAACTCGACCGAGATGCCGAGGTCTTCGAGCATGCGCACCGAGCGGCGGCGGAAGTCGTTCGCGGTGCCGCCCGGCACGTTGTCGAAGAAGCCCGCGGAGTCGACCGGCACGGGCACGCCGTTCTCGGGCTTCGACGACTTCAGCAGGTAGAACTCGATCTCGGGGTGCGTGTAGAACGTGAAGCCGCGGTCGGCGGCGGCCGCGAGCGCGCGCTTGAGCACGTTGCGCGGGTCGGAGACCGCGGGCTCGCCGTCGGGGGTCGTGATGTCGCAGAACATCCGGGCGGTCGGGTCGACCTCGCCGCGCCAGGGCAGGATCTGGAACGTCGACGGATCGGGCAGCGCGAGCATGTCGGCCTCGTAGGCGCGGCTCAGCCCCTCGATCGCCGAGCCGTCGAAGCCCACGCCCTCGCTGAAGGCGCCCTCGACCTCGGCGGGCGCGAGCGCGACGGACTTCAGCTGGCCGACCACGTCGGTGAACCACAGTCGCACGAACTTGACGCCGCGCTCCTCGATCGTGCGGAGAACGAAGTCGCGCTGCTTATCCACGGAGCCTCACAGTCAAGGGATCGGGCCGCTCCGGCACCGTCATTAGGCTAGCAACATGCCCCGTCTGCGATTGGCGCTCGCGCAGTCCAACCCGATCGTCGGGGACTTCCCCGGCAACACCGAGAAAATCGTCGCCGCCGCTCGCGACGCATGGGAACGCGGTGCCGACGTGCTGCTCACGGGCGAGATGGCGATCTCGGGCTACCCGATCGAGGACCTCGCCGCGCAGCCCTCGTTCCTGCGTGCCGCCCGCGCCGCCGTCGACGCCCTCCCCGCGCGGCTCGAGGCCGAGGGTCTCGGCGACCTCGTGGTCGTGGTGGGCCACCCGGACGGACCGTTCGAGCCGCGCGTCCTCGGCACGAGCAACGCGCCGACGGCGATCGCGCAGAACTGCGCCTCGGTGATCCAGGGCGGTGCCCTCCGCGCCCGCTACGCGAAGCACCACCTGCCGAACTACTCCGTCTTCGACGAGTACCGCGTGTTCATCCCGGGCGACGAGCTGCTCGTCGTGCGCCTCGCGCGCCCCGGACAGCCCGACGTGGATGTCGCGATCATCGTGTGCGAGGACCTGTGGCGCGACGGCGGCCCGGTCGGCCGCGTGCTCGAGGCGGATGCCGGGCTGCTGCTCGTGCTCAACGCGAGCCCGTACGAGCGCGACAAGGACGAGGTGCGGCTGCCGCTCGTCACGCGCCGCGCCGTCGAGACCGACACGATCGTCGCGTACGTCAACATCGTCGGCGGCCAGGACGATCTCGTCTTCGACGGCGACTCGGTCGTCGTCGACGGCACGGGCGCGATCCTCGCCCGCGCGCCGCAGTTCCGCGAGCACCTGCTCGTCGTCGACGTCGATCCCGCCCCCGCCGGCGACCAGGACGTGCCGGTGGACGTGCAGCGGGTCGCCGTCGAGGCCCGCGGGGACGTCGACATCCCGCTGGCCCCGGATGTCGCCGTGCTGCCCGACGACCGCGAGCAGCTCTGGAACGCGCTCGTGCTCGGGCTGCGCGACTACGTCGAGAAGAACGGCTTCCCGTCGGTCGTGCTCGGCGTCTCGGGCGGCATCGACTCGAGCGTATGCGCGGCGCTCGCCGTAGACGCGATCGGCGCCGACCGCGTCTACGGCATCTCGATGCCCTCGCGCTACTCCTCGACGGGGTCCGTCGACGACGCGCGCGACCTCGCCGAGCGTCTCGGCATCCACTACTCGGTCGAGCCGATCGGCGACATCGTCGCGGTGATCGAGAACCAGCTCGGCCTCGAGGGGGTGCCCGCCGAGAACGTGCAGGCGCGCGTGCGCGGGATGCTCTGGATGGCGGAGTCGAACCGCGCCGGGCACCTGGCCCTCACCAACGGCAACAAGACGGAGGTGTCGGTCGGCTACTCGACGATCTACGGCGACACCGCTGGCGGCTTCGCGCCCATCAAGGACGTGCCGAAGACACTCGTCTGGGAGCTCGCCCGCTGGCGCAACGAGCACGCCCGGAACCGGGGCGAGGTCGAGCCGATCCCGGTCGCGTCGATCGAGAAGCCGCCGAGCGCCGAGCTCAAGCCCGGGCAGACCGACCAGGACACGCTCCCGCCGTACCCGCTGCTCGACGCGATCCTCGAGCTGTACGTGACGCAGCGCCTCGGCCGCGAGGACATCGTCGCCGCCGGCTACGAGCGCGCCACGGTCGAGTTCGTCGCCCAGCTCGTCGACCGTGCGGAGTGGAAGCGCCGCCAGGGGGCGATCGGGCCGAAGGTGTCGGGGATGGCGTTCGGCCGCGACCGGCGCCTGCCGATCACGTCGCGCCCGGCGGGATGAGCGACTCCCGGTGACGACGCTCGAGACCGAGCGGCTGCGGCTGCGGCCCCTGACCACCGCGCACACCGAGGCGCTGCTGTCCTACCGCGGCGACCCCGAGGTGTGCCGCTACCTCCCCTTCCCGCCGATGGATGCCGCCGAGATCACGCGCCGACTGGAGACGCAGTGGTTCCGCACCGAGCTCGTCGAGGACGGCGAGCACGTCACGCTCGGGGCGGAGCTGCGCGACACCGGGCAGCTCGTCGGCGACGTCATCCTGTTCCTCAGGTCGCGCGAGCACGGCAACGGCGAGGTCGGCTGGGTGTTCCACCCGGCCGTCGCGGGCCAGGGCTACGCCACCGAGGCGGCCGCCGGTCTGCTCGACTGGGCGTTCGGCGCGCGCGATCGCGGCGGTGTCGGGCTCCGCCGCGTCGTCGCACGGCTCGACGAGCGCAACACGGCGTCCGCGCGGCTCTGCAGCCGGCTCGGCATGCGCCTCGAGGCGCGGCTCGTCGAGAACGAGGTGCTCAAGGGCGAGCTCACGACGGAGCTCGACTACGCGATCCTGGAGCGGGAGTGGGCCGACCGGCAGGCCGGACGGCTGCAGGGCTAGCCTGGACCCATGGCAGACGAGGTCGTCAAGCGCGTTCGCACCCGGCACTTCTCGAATGCGAAGCAGCAGGGCATCAAGATCACCGGGCTCACGTCGTACGACATGCTCACGGCGGCGATCTTCGACAAGGCGGGCATCGACTTCCTCCTCGTCGGCGACTCGGCCGGCAACAACGTCTTCGGCTACGACACGACCGTTCCGGTGACGGTGGATGATCTCATCCCGATCACCCGCGGCGTCGCGAGCGCCGTCAAGCGCGCGTTCGTCATCGCCGACATGCCGTTCGGCTCCTACGAGACGAGCTCGGACGAGGCGCTGCACACCGCCTTCCGGTTCATGAAGGAGACCGGCGCCCACGCCGTGAAGCTCGAGGGCGGGGTGCGCAGCGCCGAGCAGATCCGGCGCATCGTCGCCGCCGGCATCCCCGTGATGGCGCACATCGGCTTCACGCCGCAGAGCGAGCACCAGCTCGGCGGTCACGTCATCCAGGGTCGCGGCGACTCGGGCGTCGAGCAGCTGCTCACCGATGCGCGGGCGGTCGAGGACGCGGGCGCGTTCGCGGTCGTGCTCGAGATGGTGCCGAGCGACGCCGCCAAGCGGGTCACCGAGGAGCTCGGCATCCCGACCATCAGCGTCGGCGCGGGCCCGCACTGCGACGGCCAGCTCAACGTCTGGACCGACTGGGCCGGGCTGACGACGGGCCGCATCCCCAAGTTCGTGAAGCAGTACGCGAACGTCGCGCAGGTGCTCACCGAGGCCGCGCAGGCGTGGGCGACCGACGTCGCCTCAGGCGCCTACCCGACCGCCGAGCACTCCTACGACGGGTAGCCCGTGACGCCGCGCGCCCGCATCGGCATCTCGGGGTGGCGGTATGCGACCTGGCGCGGCGACTTCTATCCGGCGGGGCTCCGCCAGGCCGACGAGCTGAGCTACGCGGCGGAGCGGCTGGACTCGATCGAGATCAACGGCTCGTTCTACTCGCTGCAGCGGCCCACGTCGTGGCGACGCTGGCGGGAGGCGACGCCCGACGACTTCGTCTTCGCCGTCAAGGGTCCGCGCTACCTGACCCACCTCAAGCGGCTGCGCGACCCGCGCGAGGCGCTCGCGAACTTCCTCGCGTCGGGACTCCTCGCCCTCGGGCCGAAGCTCGGGCCGATCGTCTGGCAGACCCCCGCCGACCTCCCGTACGACCCCGCTCTCGTCGATGCGTTCCTCGCGCTGCTGCCGTCGACGACGGGCGCGGCGCTCGAGCTCGCGCGGGAGCGCCACGCGCGGATGGCGGGGCGCGAGGTGCTCGAGATCGAGTCGGACGCGCCGCTGCGACACGCGTTCGAGCCCCGGCATCCGTCGTTCGACTCCCCCGAGTTCGCCGCCGCCGCCGCGGCGCGCGGGATCGCGATCGTCCACGGGGAGAGCGCGGGCACGTGGCCGGAGATCGACCGCACCACCGACGGCTTCGGCTACGCCCGGCTGCACGGCGACACCGAGCTCTACGCGAGCGGGTACTCGCCCGAGGCGCTCGACCGCTGGGCGGCATGGACACGGGAGCACCTCGACGCCGGTCGCGACGCCTACGTCTACTTCGACAACGACGCGCGCGGGCACGCGCCGCACGACGCCGTCGCCCTGCGCGCGAGGATGGCCGCGTGAGCAGCGCGTACGTCGGGATGGCGGGCTGGGTCTTCCCCGACTGGCGCGGCACGTTCTATCCGCCCGGCCTGCGGCAGTCCGACGAGCTCGCGCACGCCGCGACGCGCGTGACGTCGATCGAGATCAACTCCTCGTTCTACGCCGCCCCGAAGCCCTCGTCGTGGATCGCCTGGCGGGATACGACGCCCGAGGGGTTCGTCTTCGCGGTCAAGGCGCATCGCTACACGGCCCTCGTGAAGCGGCTCCGCGATCCGGTCGCGTCGGTCGCGCGCTTCCTCGAGTCGGGGGTGCGCGAGCTCGGCCCGAAGCTCGGCCCGCTGCTCTGGCAGCTGCCGCCCGAGCTCACCTACGACGCGGCGACCGTCGAGCGGTTCCTCGCGGCGCTCGACGGCTCCGGGCTGCGCCACGCGATCGAGCCGCGGCATCCGTCGTTCGCCGACGACCGGTTCCGCGCGCAGGCCGAGCGGCACGGGGTCGCCGTGGTGGTCGGCGACACGGCGAACGGCTGGCCCGTGCTCGACTGGCCGACCGCCGATTTCGCCTACGCGCGTCTGCACGGCGACGTGGGCCGGCATCCCGACGGCTACGGGGCGGCCGGGGTCGCACCGTGGGCCGAGTGGACGCGCGCGCAGCTCGCCGCCGGACGCGACGCCTACGTGTACTGCGTCACCGAGAACAAGCGGCGCTCCCCGCACGACGCGGAGGCGCTGCTCGCCGCACTGCGGGAGGACGACTAACGGTCGTCGGCGGCGTCCTCGGCCGCCCAGGCGCGGGAGCGCTCCTTCGCGATCTCGGGCGCCCGCTGCGCCTCCTCGCGCGACGCGTACGGCCCGTCGCGATCCGCCCCGAGGGACTGCGCGCCCTCTTCGACCTCACCGGTCACGTGGTTGTACCACCACTCGCTCATGCCCCGAGCCTACGCGTGCTCCGTAGACTCGGACCATGCCTCGCACCGACGCCGGACACCTCCTCCCGGGTCGCGTGGGCGCATCGCGGCGCGTCCCGGAGCGGATCGCGCGTCCCGAGTACGTCGGCCGGCCCGGGCCGCGCCCGCACGACGGCGACGATCGGTACACCGAGGAGGAGATCGGCCGCATCCGCACGGCCGCCCGCATCGCGGCCCAGGCCGTCGAGGAGGTCGCGAAGGCGATCCGGCCCGGCGTCACGACCGACGACCTGGATGCGATCGGCCACGACTACCTCGTGGCGCACGACGCCTACCCGTCCGCGCTCGGCTACCGCGGGTTCCCGAAGTCGATCTGCACGTCGATCAACGAGGTCATCTGCCACGGCATCCCCGACGACACCGAGCTGCGCGACGGCGACGTCGTCAAGATCGACATCACGGCGTACCAGGACGGCATGCACGGCGACCTGTGCGCCGCCTTCCCGGTCGGCGACGTCGCCCCGGAGGCCGCCGACCTCATCGACCGCACGCGCGAGGCCCTCGCCCGCGGCATCCGCTCGGTCGCCCCCGGCCGCGAGATCAACGTCATCGGCCGCGCGATCGAGAGCTACGCCCGGCGCTTCGGCTACGGCGTCGTGCGTGACTACACCGGGCACGGCGTCGGCTCGACCTTCCACTCCGGCCTCGTCATCCCGCACTACGACGCGGCGCCCGACCACGCCGACCTGATCGAGCCCGGGATGGTGTTCACGATCGAGCCGATGCTCACGCTCGGCACCCCCGAGCGGCCCGGCACGATCGCGTGGGACGAGTGGGTGGACGGCTGGACGATCGTCACGCGCGACCGCAGCCTCACGGCGCAGTTCGAGCACACGATCGTGGTGACCGAGCGCGGCTCCGAGATCCTGACGCTTCCGTAGGGGATGATGTCGGCCATGGCGACGACGGCGACACCGCACCTCAGCACCGTGGCGATCGGCATCGACATCGGCGGCACCGGCATCAAGGGCGCCCTCGTCGACGTCACGACGGGCGAGCTCGTGAGCGAGCGGATCAAGGAGCCCACGCCGCGGGGCGGCGAGCCGGCCGACATCCTCGCCCTCGTCGAGAGCATCGTCGAGCGCTTCGGCGACAGCGCCAAGAAGCTGCCCGTCGGCGTGTGCTTCCCCGCCGTCGTGCTCAAGGGGCACACGATGTCGGCCGCCAACGTGTCGAAGCGCTGGATCGGCCTGCAGGCTGAGACCCTCTTCGAGAAGACCCTCGGCCGCGACATCGTCTTCGTGAACGACGCGGATGCCGCCGGGGTCGCCGAGCTGCACTTCGGCGCCGCGAAGGGCGTGCGCGGGCTCGTGATCCTGACGACGCTCGGCACGGGCATCGGCACCGCGCTGCTCTACGACGGCGTGCTCATCCCCAACACCGAGCTCGGTCACGTCGAGGTCGACGGCCGCGACGCCGAGACGCGCGCCTCGTTCGCCGCGAAGGAGCGCGGGCGCCTCTCCTGGAAGAACTGGGCGAAGCGGCTCCAGCGCTACTACGGCACCCTCGAGATGCTGTTCTCGCCGAACCTGTTCGTCGTCGGCGGCGGCGTCTCGAAGGAGGCGAGCGAGTTCCTCCCGCTGCTCACCCTGCGCACGCCCATCGTGCCCGCGGCGCTGCGGAACAACGCCGGGATCCTCGGCGCGGCGTGGCTCGCGGCCCACCGGGGGCATCCCGTCGCGGCCGCCTTCGACGCCGTCTGAGCGCGAAAACGTCGATCCGCGACATATTTCGGTTGCGTGAAGTTACGCGCCGAGGTGCAGACAACGTCGCGAAGGTCCGCTACTGTCGGGCCAGTTGCTCCGAACGACGGAGTCGAGCGCCAAGAAAGCAGTTCGCAATGCCCACTGGAACCGTGAAGTGGTTCAACGCCGAAAAGGGTTTCGGCTTCATCGTCCCGGACGACGGATCTCAGGACCTGTTCGCCCACTACTCCGCGATCGAGGCGACGGGCTACCGTTCCCTCGAAGAGGGCCAGAAGGTCACGTTCGAGGTCACGGATGGCCCCAAGGGCCCCCAGGCCGCGAGCATCAAGATCGCCTGATCCCACCCACCTCACGAGCGCGCCGTCCCCGGTCGGGGATCGGCGCGTTCGTCGTTGCACGGGAACGCCGATCCGCGTGCTGCGTCATCGTCCGCGTGCGGAATCGCGTGCGCTGACGCGAGACGCGGATTCCTGTGCCCGGGTGCAAAGCCCGGGGTGCAAACGGGTCGGCCGATACGCCGGGTTCTGTACGGTCCTGCTCTCTCGATCAGGGCCGTGACGGCCATCTCTCTCGGGATCACGTCGCCGTGATCCTCTAGCGGTCTACCCGGGAACTCGGGGGGCCCCGTCGACGTTCCCTGTCTGACCTTGCACCGGGCGAGGTTTACCCAGCGAGCCCGATCACTCGGGCCCCTGGTGGTCTCTTACACCACCGTTTCACCCTTACCGCCGGCACCCGTCCGAAGACGGAGACCGGAGGCGGTCTGCTCTCTGTTGCACTTTCTCGCGGATCACTCCGGGTGGGTGTTACCCACCGCCCTGCCCTGCGGTGCCCGGACGTTCCTCGGCATCCCCTCCGAAGAGCGGATGACGCGACCGTCTGGCCGGCCCGTTTGCCTCTCCAGGCTACCGGGGGTCTCCGCACGCCGCTACGCGGCGGTCGGACTCCGCGCTCAGAGCCCGGACTCGGCGGTGCGGACGAGGACCGCGTTCGAGTCGGGACACAGGATGACGTCGTCGGGCGCCGCCGCGCGGATGGCGTCGAGGTCGTTCGCCTTCAGCGCCACGCCGCTCGCGGACGTGATGCCCGCGCGCAGGTGGGACGCGCCGATGCCGTAGCGGTCGCGTTGCTTCTCGTAGAGCGCGAGCAGGTCGGCCGGCACCTTCGCGGCGACCGTCTGCCGATTCGCCGCGGCGTGCTCGCGCTCCCCCTGGAGGACGCGGAGCGCCTCGTCGCGCGCGGTCGACGCGGCGACGAGGGCCTCGGCGAGGGTCGCGAGCTCGGCATCCGTCGCGGCGAGCACGGCCTCGCGCTCCTCGACGGTCTCCATGACGGCGAGCTCGATGTCCTCGAGGTCGCTCTTGCGCTTGGCGAGAGACGCGAGCTCCTGCTCGAGCGCCTGGACGTCCTTGACCGACGTGCTCGCCTGCAGCCGCTCCGCGTCGCGCGCGATGCGGGCGTCGACGACCTCGACATCCGCCTCGGTGCGCCGGAGCTCGAGGCGCGCGTCCTCGGCGGCGCCGAGCTGCTCGCCGCGCGTGCGCTCGAGCTCGCCGCGCTGCAGCGTGAGCGCGTCGACGACCTCGCGCTCGGGCAGCTTCTCGACGCGGCGCGCGAGCTGCTGCAGCTTCGTGTCGAGCGCCTGCAGGTCGAGCAGCAGCGCCTGGTCTGCCGGGGCGGCCTTGAGTGCCAAAGGGGTCTCCTCTTTCTTCAGACGACCGCGAAGGTCCACGGGTCGGTGCGCAGCTCGCTCACGGTGACCTCGACGCCCGGCAGTGCCTCGCGCAGCTGCCGCGCGGCGATGTCGAGCCAGAGCCACTCGCTCGCCCAGTGCGAGACGTCGACGAGGGCGGGGCCGCGCGCGACGCGGGAGTTCTCGACCGCCTCGGAGGCGGGATGGTGCCGCAGGTCGCTCGTGATGTAGACGTCGGCCGCGAGCACCTCGGGATGCGCCAGGTAGGCGTCGCCCGCGCCGGCGCACAGCGCGACCCGCGACACCGGCCGGTCGTACTGCCCCGCCACCCGGATGCCCTGGGC
>JAEWKY010000207.1 GCA_023457615.1 Actinomycetes bacterium
TCACCCAGGTGCTCGGCACCGGCGGGTCGACGAGCGCGGTCACGCGCGTGCTCCCGTCCGGCGACGGCCGCGGCACGACCGCGGAGCAGCCGGTCGCCGAGCGACGCCGCAGCCCGTGGACCTGGCCCCTCGTCGCGGCGGTCTCCGTGCTCGCCGTCGCGCTCGTCGCGATCATCATCGTGCTGACGCTGCCCACGGGCGGCGAGGTCGTCGAGACCCCGCCCCCGACGAACACGACCATCACGCCGCCGCCCTCGCCCTCGACGACGCCGACCAGCAACACCGTCAACATCGACGGCGACACGTACGTCGGCCTCAGCTACGAGGAGGCGCGCGACGCGCTCATCGAGCTCGGCTTCGGCGTCAAGCAGGTGCCCGGGCCGGCCGCGCCGACGCCCGCCGACGTCGGCCACGTCGTCAGCATCAACCCCGAGGGCAACCTGCAGCGCGGCCGGGAGATCGAGGTGCGCGTCTACAGCGCGGTCGGCGCCCCCGCGGCCCCCGGCGACCTCACGGCGGACCCCCCCGGCCCGGTCGCCCCGGGCGAGGAGGTCACGATCAGCTGGGCTCCGTACGAGGGATGCCCGAGCGGCACGTCGCTGAGCGGCTACCGGTTCACGACGACGAACGGCGATCTCGAGGGCGGCAACGAGGTGAGCGCGGGAGTCTCCTCGCTCGCGTTCATCGTGACCGACCCGGGCACGGCGACGCTCAGCTACGTCGCGCTCTGCGGCGCCGAGATGCCGCCGTCGGCGTCGTCGGCCCAGGTCTCCATCACCGTCAGCGGCCCGTGACGCTCCCCCGGTTACACTGACACCGTGACCGACACCTCCGCGGGAGCCCGCCTGCTCGCGGGCCGGTATCAGATCGGCGAGCTCCTCGGCCGCGGCGGCATGGCCGACGTGCACGTGGGCCTCGACGCACGACTCGGCCGCCGCGTCGCGATCAAGCTGCTCAAGCCGTCGCTCGCCAACGACCCGGCCTTCCGCACCCGGTTCCGCCAGGAGGCCCAGGCCGCGGCGCGCATGGCGCATCCGACGATCGTGCGCGTCTTCGACGCCGGCGAGGAGATCGCGCGCGACTCCGCGGGCCGCGAGCTGCAGGTGCCGTTCATCGTCATGGAGCACGTCGAGGGGCGTCTCCTGAAAGACCTCGTCGCTGAGGGTCCGCTTCCCGCGGACCAGGCCGTGCACATCGTCGACGGCATCCTCACCGCGCTCGAGTACTCGCATCGCGCGGGCGTCGTGCACCGCGACATCAAGCCCGGCAACGTCATGGTGACCTCGACCGGCCAGGTGAAGGTCATGGACTTCGGGATCGCCCGCGCGATCTCCGACTCCTCCGCCACGATCGCGCAGACGAGCGCGATCCTCGGCACCGCCCAGTACTTCTCGCCCGAGCAGGCCCGCGGTGAGTCGGTCGACGCCCGTACCGACCTGTACTCCACCGGAGTCGTGCTCTACGAGCTGCTCACCGGCCGCGCGCCGTTCCAGGGCGAGACCGCGGTCGCGACCGCCTACCAGCACGTCAGCGAGGCCCCGACGCCGCCGAGCCGTCTCAACCCGGCCGTCACGCCCGCCCTCGACGCCGTCGTGCTGCACGCGCTCGCGAAGGACCGCTTCGAGCGCTTCCAGACGGCGGGCGACTTCAAGCACGACCTCGAGGCCGCGATGACGGGCAAGGTCGTCGATCGCGCCCCCGCCGGCGACGACTTCGCGACGACGCTGTTCGGGGTCAACCCGACCTCGACCGCCGCCTCGGAGGCGGCCCTGCGCCGGCTCGCCGACGATGACGACGACGACCGCGTGCCGCGCACGCAGAGCCGTCCCCCCGTGGCCTGGATCTGGGCGGGCATCTCAATGTTCGTCGTCATCCTGGTCGCCGCCGGCTTCTGGATCTTCTCGCTGCAGTCCGAGCAGCTCGTCGGCTCGGGCGCCGCGGTCGAGGTGCCCGACGTCGTCGGCGCGAACATCGAGGACGCGATCGCGGAGCTCGACGAGGTCGGCCTGCCCGTGTCGCAGCGCACGCAGTCGTCGGAGGACGTGCCGGAGGGCACGGTGCTCGAGCAGACCCCGGGAGAGGGCATCCGGGTCGGTCCGGGCACGACGATCGTGCTGCTCGTGTCGTCGGGGCCGCAGCCGATCACGCTCGAGAGCCTCGTCTACAAGACGCAGGAGCAGGCCCAGGCGATCCTCGCCGAGCTGAAGCTGACGTACGGCGCGACGACGGTCACCTACTCGCCCAACATCGCCTCGGGCGTCGTGATGGGCATCATGGTCGACGGCAGCACGGAGGTGATCACGTCGACGACGACCGTCAAGGCCGACGCGACCGTCGATCTCGTCGTGTCGAACGGTCTCGTGCTCGTGCCGGACGTGAAGGGGCAGCCGATCTCCGCCGCGCGCTCGCTGCTCTCGGGGGGCTCCCTGCAGCTGCCCGTCAACGTGCAACCCGACACCTCGTGCACCGGCGGCGCCGTCACCGAGCAGTCGGTCGTCGGGGAGGCCGCGCAGGGCACCGCCGTGAGCCTGCGCTTCTGCAACGGCTGATCGCCGCGCGGACGCCGGAGCCGTGACGTCGCCGTCGAGCGACGGACGATCTAGCCGAGCTTGACGAGCGGGCTGAGCGCGACCGCGCGCTCCGCCGCCTCGGGCAGGCCGGAGTCGGCGAGCCAGTTGCCGAGCATCCGGTAGCCGCCCTCGGTGAGCACCGACTCGGGATGGAACTGCACCCCGACGACGGGCGCCGACCGGTGGCGCAGGCCCATGATGACGCCGCCCGAGGTGCGAGCCGTGACCTCGAGCTCGTCGGGGACGGTGCCGTCGACGACCGCGAGCGAGTGGTACCGGGTCGCGCGGAACGGCTGCGGCACGCCGGCGTAGAAGTCGCTGCCGTCGTGCTCGATGAGCGATGTCTTGCCGTGCATGAGCTCGTCGGCGTGCGTCACGGTCGCGCCGAGGGCCTCCGCGATCGCCTGGTGCCCGAGGCAGACGCCGAGCAGCGGCGAGCCGGCGGCGAGCGCGGCGTGCACGACGGGGATCGACACCCCCGCCGCACCGGGCGTGCCCGGTCCGGGGGAGATCAGCACCGCGTCGTACTCCGCGATGCGCGAACCGGCGTCGGCCGCGGCGAACGAGTCGTTGCGCACGACCTCGGTCTCCGCCCCGAGCTGCTGGAGGTAGCCGTCGAGCGTGTAGACGAACGAGTCGTAGTTGTCGACGACGAGGACGCGCGTCATCCCTCGACCACGACGTCCTGCGGGGCGACGAGTGCGTCGACCCACGGGAACACCCAGAGCACGAGCGACGTCAGCAGGGCGACGACGACGACGAGCAGGATGAGCACCCGCACCCACCAGGGTCCGGGCAGGACCCGCCACAACGCGGCGTACATCAACCGGCTCCCGTCGTCACGTTCGAGGCGATCTCGGCGGGGACGCCGCCTTCGCGCGGGTAGAACGACTCGTAGGTGCCGTAGGCGATGAGCCGCTCGGCCGTCGAGAAGAACGGGTTGCAGGTGGTGAGCGTGATGTACCGCTCGGTGGGGTCGATGCCCTCGGTCTGCGGCACCGGGTTGAGCACGCCCACCCCGGTGGGTCGCACGTACTCGAGGTTGCGGAAGACGTAGTGATACCAGCCGTCGGCCGTCTCGACGTAGATGCTGTCGCCGACGAGGAGCTGGTGCAGGTCGTGGAAGTTGCCGCCGCCGCTCGAGCGGTGCGAGGCTAGCGCGAAGTTGCCGACCGCGCCGGGCATCTGCGTCGTCGGGTAGTGGCCGATGAATCCCTTGTTGAGCACGTCGGTCGTGCCGACGCCCTCGGCGATCGGCCGGTAGTAGTCGGAGCCGAACCGCGGGATGATGAGGTTCGCGAACTGCTGGGCGTTGCCGACCGTCGAGGCCACGGGGGGCTCGGCGGTGAGCCCCGGGTCGCCCGCCTCGCTCGGCGGCAGGTCGGAGTAGTCGGCGTTCCACTCCGCGCTCTGCTCCTGGCCCTCGGCGCTCATCTGCCCGCCGACGATGATGTCGCCGAGCCACACCTGCCAGCCGAGGAACGCGAGCACGAGGAGCCCGGCGGTGATGAGCAGCTCGCCGAGCACGCCGACGACCGAGACGCGTCGGCGCGGTCGGCGCGTGGTCGCGGCCCGCCGGCGCGTGGAACGCCGTCCCGCGCTGCCGTCGGTCGTCGCGACCCCGTCCGTCATGCCCCCGATTCTACGTCGCGACGCGGCGTCGCCCGACCCCCGGGGCCGGAGGACGGGAGTGCGCTCGGAATCGGCTCCGTTAGACTGCCCCGCATGGCCCGACCCAAGACGACGTCCACCCCGCAGGGCTCCGAGAGCCGCGACGGCTCGGGGCGCGAGAATCTGCCCAACCCGGTGTGGTTCAAGCCGATCATGTTCGGCTTCATGCTGCTCGGCCTCGCGTGGATCATCACCTTCTACCTCAGCAAGGGCGCGCTGCCCGTGCCCGGCATCGACGTCGGCAACATCGCGATCGGCTTCGGCTTCCTCATCATCGGGTTCTTCATGACGACGCGGTGGCGCTGACCGCACCGCCCCGGGGGGAATTACACCGGTGTGATTCCTCCACAGCTGTGGATGAACCTGTGGACAGAGCCGTCCACGGACCTCAGAACGCGACCGAGCGGATGATCGCGAGCAGCACGAACCCGCCGGCGACGGCGGCGATGATCAGGTAGGCCGTGCGGACGTTCCGGCCCTCGTACCGCTGCAGCAGGTAGGTCGCGCCCGCCCCGGCGATGAGGCCGCCGATGAGACCGGGTAGCGTCCGCGCTCCGAGCGCGAGACTGAGCAGCAGGTTGATGCCGAGGATGACGAGCACCTGCGTGCGCGCCGCGGGGTGCTGCCAGACGAAGACGAGGTAGGCGCCGAACATCCCGAACAGCACGGGCGTGAGTCCGTAGCCCGTCGAGCCGGCGATCACCATCGCCGCGGTGCCGACGACCGCCGAGGCGAGGAACACGAGCGCGAAGCGGCCGCGGCCGAGCCGGCGCTCGACGGCCGGCGCCGTGAGGGCGAAGAAGAGGCCGCTCAGCAGGATGCTGATGAGCGCCGCGACGTCGGGCGGGTAGACGAACGGCGCCGTGGCGTAGCGCCAGACCTGGATGCCCACGCTCGCGTCGGCCGCGAGGAAGCCGAAGGGCAGGCCGCCGGTCGCGAGCGACGCGATCCACAGCACCACGACGAGGGCGAGGGTGCCCCACGTGAGCGTGGGCGTCGACGACTCGGGGCGCAGCATCTCGCCCAGCCGCTGCAGGAACGGCGAGCTCGACCCGGGATCCGGTGCGGCGCGGCGGGGGCGGGGCTGCCGCGCCTTCGACGGCGGGCGCTTCGCCTCGCCGCCGGCGCTGCTCCACTGCACCGACCCGCCCGTCTCGCGCACGCAGTCGGGGCAGCGTACGCCGGAGGGCGTGAGGATCTGGCACTCCGGGCAGATCGTGCGCCCGCAGCGCTGGCAGAGCGTCCAGCTCTCCCGCTGCGGATGGCGGTAGCAGACGTCCGCCGACATCCCCGGGCCGCTCACCCGGGCGTCAGGCCTTGTCGACCGAGATCGAGGTGATGACGACGTCCTCGAGCGGCTTGTCGCGGCCGTCGGTGTCGACCGCCTCGATCGCGTCGACGACGCGCTTCGACGCGTCGTCGGACACGGCGCCGAAGATCGTGTGCTTGCCGTTGAGCCACGGCGTCGGCACGGTCGAGATGAAGAACTGCGAGCCGTTGGTGCCGCGTCCCATCTGGATGCCGGCGTTGGCCATCGCGAGCAGGTAGGGCTCGTTGAAGTGCAGCTCGGGGTGGATCTCGTCGTCGAACTGGTAGCCCGGGCCGCCGATGCCCTTGCCGAGCGGGTCGCCGCCCTGCAGCATGAACTGCTTGATGATGCGGTGGAAGATCACGCCGTCGTAGAGCGGGGTGTTCCTCGTCTCCCCGGTCGCCGGGTCCTGCCACTCCTTCTCGCCCGTGGCGAGGCCGACGAAGTTCTCGACGGTGACGGGGGCGTGGTGGCCGTAGAGGTCGACCTTGATGTCGCCGAGCGTGGTGTGGATGGTCGCGACGTGCGTAGGCGCAGGCATTCCGTCATTCTCGCATGACGGCCCGGATGGCAAGCCCTACGGCGCATCCGGGGCCCGTGGCAGGATGGTGCAAAGTCCTGATCCGATCAGCGGAGGTCCTCATGGCACTGTCCCGGAAGCGTCAGCGCGAGCTCAAGCGTCTGAAGCGAGACGCCGAACGGCTGTGGGATGAGCAGCGCGAGGCGATCGACCACGCCACGGTCGTGCTGAAGGACGCGCGGCGTCAGGCCGCCAACTACGCGCGGGAGGAGATCCGCCCGCGGATCGACGACGGCTTCGCCACCGCGCGTCGCACCGCGTCCTCGGCGCGCGAGCGCTTCACCGACGACGTGCTGCCGGCGATCACGGGCACGATCGGCTCCGCGCTCGCGGTGCTCGAGGCCGCGAAGGACCCGCGCGTGCGCGACGTCGTGCGCCGGGTCTCGCGCGCGGGCGAGAAGGCGGGCGTCGTCACGATGCCGAAGAAGTCCGGCCCCGGGCGGTACATCCTGCTCGGGCTCGGCGTCGTCGCGGTCGCCGGGGTCGCGTACGCGGCGTGGCAGACGCTCCGGGCCGACGACGAGCTGTGGATCGAGGACCTCGGCGACCCGGGCAGCGCCGACATCGGTGACGACGACCTCTGAGCCGTTCCCGGCGCCCGTCGAGCTGACGCGCGAGCAGGCGCGGCGCCTCGCGGTGCGCGCGCAGCGGCTCGACGCTCACCGTCCCACCGGGGTCGTCGACGCGGTGCGGTCCCTCGGCGCGGTGCAGCGCTATCCCTACGCCGATGTCGCCCCGAACGCCGACCTCGTGCTGTGGAGCAGGATCGGCTCGCGCTACGAGCCCGACGACCTGCAGCGCGAGCTCGAGGTCACGCGCACCCTGCTCGAGCTCGACGGCCTCATCCGTCCCATGGAGGATCTCGCGCTCTTCCGCGCGCAGATGGCGCGACCGGCCATGTACGAGAAGCCGCGGGAGTGGCTCGAGATCAACCCCGAGTTCCGCGACGACGTGCTGCGCGAGCTCGAGGAGCGCGGGCCGCTGCCCGCCCGCGACATCCCGGACACGGCGCGATTCCCGTGGCCGTCGTCGGGGTGGACGAACAACCGCAACGTCACGCAGATGCTCGAGGTGCTCATGATGCGCGGCCTCGTCGCGATCTCGGGCCAGGAGAACGGGCAGCGGATGTGGGATCTCGCCGAGCGCGTGTATCCCGACGGCCTTCCCGAGGTCGCGTACGAGGACTCCTGGCTGCTGCGGCGCGAGAAGCACCTCCGCGCGCTCGGCGTCGCGCCGGCGAAGTGGCCGCGCGCGCCCGAGCAGCCGAAGGTCGTCCCGCTGCCCGGCCTCCCCGCCCGCATCGAGGGGTCGGATGCCGACTGGCGCGTGCACCCCGACGTGCTGCCCTGGCTCGACGACGAGTTCGAGGGGCGCACGGCGCTGCTGTCCCCGCTCGACCGGCTCGTCTACGACCGCGAGCGCGCGCTCGGCCTCTTCGGCTTCGAGTTCGCCCTCGAGATGTTCAAGGCGAAGGCGAAGCGCCGGTGGGGATACTTCCCGCTGCCGATCCTGCACGGCGATCGTCTCGTCGGGAAGCTCGACGCCACCGCGGACCGTCCCGCCGCCGTGCTGCGGGTGAACGCCGTGCACGAGGACGAGCCGTTCGACTCCGCGGTGCGGGACGCGGTGGATGCCGAGCTCGACGCCCTCGCGCGCTGGCTCGGGCTGCGGGTCGAGCGCGGCTGAGCTCGCGGCGGCGTGCTCAGCCGCCGGTCCCCGACGGGTCGATCTCGGGGGCGTACATCGGCGAGATGTCGACGTCGATGCCCCCGAACGGGAAGGGCGCGAGCACCGAGAAGCCGGTCGGGCCGCTCCAGCTCTCGACGGGGACCGCCCAGAACCACACGACCGACACGATCGCCGAGACGACGGCGATCATCGCGATCGCGGCGGCCGACCTGTCGAGGACGCGCACCGCATCCGCCGCGTCGAGCGCGCGAGAGATCACCCGGTTGAGCGCGACCACGACGAGCACCACGAGCGCGGCGAGCACGATCGGGCTGGGCACCAGGGTGAGCTGCAGGCACGCCGGAGCGGTGTCGGTCGGCCGACCGGCGGCGTCGACGAACCCGCCGGCTCCGTCGAAGCCACCCGCGCAGTAGCCCTTGCTCGAACTCAGCAGTGCGGAGTAGACGAAGGCCGAGATCAGCGCGACGACGACCAGTCGCCGGATGCGGGCGACGACCGGGACGCCGACGGGCGCCCCGGCGAGGGCGTCGGTCGACGCGGACGACGACAGCGAGGTTTCCCGACCCATGGAGCCACGATCGACCGGAACGGGGTCGCTGTCAAGGAGGGTGGAGCCTAGGGGAATCGAACCCCTGACCTCCTGCTTGCAAAGCAGGCGCTCTACCAATTGAGCTAAGGCCCCGGAAACACCGAAGTCCCCTCGCGGGGACTTGCGACGTGGGGCTACCAGGACTTGAACCTGGGACCTCTTCGTTATCAGCGAAGCGCTCTAACCGCCTGAGCTATAGCCCCGAGTGGCTTGGATCTCTGCAGATCCGGGCCGAGGATCAGCGTACCAGCCTCTACGAGTTCTGGAATCCGACGAGGAGCCCGCCGGTGAAGCGCACGCTGAGGTTGTAGAGGAACCCGCCGATCGCGCCGAGCGCGGTGCCGACGATCGTGTTGAGCAGAGCGACGATGAACGCGAACAGCGCGATCTGACCGATGCCGAAGCGGTCGGCGATCGCGAAGTTGTCGTCGCCGATGACATCGCGCAGGGTGTCGTCGAGCGTGTCGAAGATGCCGGTCGAGAACAGCACGACCCAGATCAGGATGCTCGCCACGATCAGCACGATGCCGAGGCTCAGCCAGACCAGGAACGACAGCTTCACGAGCGACCAGACGTCGACGTAGACGAGCTTCAGCCGCACCTGGCGGCTCGTCGTCTGGCGCATCTCCTTGCGCTGCAGCTTCTCCGCGACGCTCACTGGGACTCGCTCTCTCCGTCGGCCGGGGACTCGGGGGACTCGGTGGACTCGGCGGCCTCCGCCTCTACGGCGTCGGCGGTCTCGAGGTTGCGCTCGCTGTTCTTCGCGATCGCGATGATCTTGTCGTCCTCCGCGAATCGCGCGAAGACGACGCCCATCGTATCCCGCCCCTTGGCAGGAACCTCGGCAACTCCTGAACGTACGACCTTGCCGCTCGCGAGCACCACGAGCACCTCGTCGTCCTCGGAGACGATGAGCGCGCCGGCGAGATCGCCGCGCGTCTCGCTGAGCTTCGCGACCTTGATGCCGAGGCCGCCGCGATTCTGCACGCGGTACTCGGTGACGGCGGTGCGCTTGGCGTAGCCGCCCTCGGTGACGACGAAGACGTAGCCCTCGTCGGCGACGACCGAGGCCGAGAGCAGGGCGTCGCCGGCACGGAAGTCCATGCCCTTCACGCCCGACGTCGAGCGACCCATCGGTCGCATGGCGGCGTCCGTCGCGGCGAAGCGGATCGACTGCCCGTGCCGCGAGACGAGCAGCACCTCGGTGCCGTCCTCGACGAGCATCGCGGAGACGAGCTCGTCGTCGTCGCGCAGGTTGATCGCGATGATGCCGCCCGTGCGGTTCGTGTCGTACTCGGTGAGAGCCGTCTTCTTGACGAGGCCGCCGCGCGTGGCGAGCACGAGGTAGGTGGCCACCGAGTAGTCGCGGATGTCGAGCACCTGCGCGATCTGCTCGTCCGGCTGCAGCGCGAGGAGGTTGGCGACGTGCTGACCCTTCGCGTCGCGGCCGGCCTCCTGCACCTCGTACGCCTTCGCCCGGTACACCCGGCCCTTGTCGGTGAAGAACAGCAGCCAGTGATGCGTCGTCGTGACGAAGAAGTGCTCGACGACGTCATCCGCCCGCAGCTGGGCGCCCTTCACGCCGCGTCCGCCGCGGTGCTGGGAGCGGTAGTTGTCGCTGCGGGTGCGCTTGACGTAGCCGCCGCGGGTGATGGTGAGGACCATCTCCTCCTCGGGGATGAGGTCTTCGACGCTCATGTCGCCGTCGTAGCCGAGGAGGATCTCGGTGCGGCGGTCGTCGCCGAACTTGCCGACGATCTCGGTGAGCTCGCTCGTGATGATCTCGCGCTGCAGGGTCTCGCTCGCGAGGATGCGCCGGTACTCGGCGATCTCGCGCTCGAGCTCCGCGAGGCGGTCGAAGATCTTCTGCCGCTCGAGCGCCGCGAGCCGTCGCAGCTGGAGTGCCAGGATCGCATCCGCCTGGAGCTCGTCGATGTCGAGCAGCTTGATGAGCCCCTGGCGTGCCTGGTCGACGTCGGGGGAGCGGCGGATGAGCGCGATGACCTCGTCGAGGGCGTCGAGCGCCTTCGCGTAGCCGCGCTGGATGTGGGCATCCGCCTCGGCCTTGTCGAGCCGGAACTGCGTGCGCCGCACGATCACTTCGATCTGGTGCGCGATCCAGAGCGAGATGAACCCGTCGATCGGCAGGGTGCGCGGCACCCCGTCGACGATCGCGAGCATGTTCGCGCCGAAGTTCTCCTGCAGCTGCGTGTGCTTGTAGAGGTTGTTGAGCACGACCTTCGCGACGGCGTCCTTCTTGAGGACGATGACGAGGCGCTGCCCCGTGCGGCCCGAGGTCTCGTCGCGGATGTCGGCGATGCCCGCGAGCTTGCCCTCCTTGACGAGGTCGGCGATCTTGATCGCGAGGTTGTCGGGGTTGACCTGGTACGGCAGCTCGGTGACGACGAGGCACGTGCGGCCCTGGAGCTCCTCGACCGAGACGACCGAGCGCATCGTGATCGACCCGCGTCCCGTGCGATAGGCGTCCTGGATGCCCTTGACGCCGAGGATCTGCGCGCCGGTCGGGAAGTCGGGGCCCTTGACGCGCTGGATGATCGCCTCGAGCAGCTCCTCGCGGGAGGCGTCGGGGTTCTCGAGCGCCCAGAGCGCGGCGGCCGCCACCTCGCGCAGGTTGTGCGGCGGGATGTTCGTCGCCATGCCGACCGCGATGCCGACCGACCCGTTGACGAGCAGGTTCGGGAACCGCGCGGGCAGCACCGTGGGCTCCTGCGTGCGGCCGTCGTAATTGTCCTGGAAGTCGACGGTGTTCTCGTCGATGTCGCGCACGAGCTCCATCGCGAGCGGCGCCATCTTCGTTTCGGTGTACCGCGGGGCGGCGGCGCCGTCGTTGCCGGGGGAGCCGAAGTTGCCCTGGCCGAGCGCGAGCGGATAGCGCAGCGCCCACGGCTGCACGAGCCGCACGAGCGCGTCGTAGACCGGGCTGTCGCCGTGCGGGTGGAACTGGCCCATGACGTCGCCGACGACGCGCATCGACTTCGAGAACGCCCGGTCGGGACGGTAGCCCCCGTCGTACATCGTGTAGACGATGCGGCGGTGCACGGGCTTGAGTCCGTCGCGCACGTCGGGCAGCGCGCGCCCCACGATGACGCTCATCGCGTAGTCGAGGTACGACCGCTGCATCTCGAGCTGGAGGTCGACCTGCTCGATGCGGTCGCCGGCGGGGGTGATGTCGCCGGTCGTGGTGTCAGTCATCTCGAGTCTTTCGTCGGTGGGGTTTCGATACGCGACCTGCGGTCGCTACTCAACCGGCGGTGCTAGATGTCCAAGAAGCGGACGTCCTTGGCGTTCTGCTGGATGAAGTTGCGCCGCGACTCGACGTCGTCACCCATGAGCGTGGAGAAGACGCTGTCGGCGATCGCCGCATCGTCGAGCGTCACCTGCAGCAGCGTGCGGGTCTCGGGGTTCATCGTCGTGTCCCACAGCTCCTGGTGGTTCATCTCGCCGAGACCCTTGTAGCGCTGCACCCCGTTCTCCTTCGGGATGCGCTTGCCCTCCGCGAGGCCCTTCTCGAGGAAGGCGTCGCGCTCCCGGTCGGAGAACACGTACTCGTGGTCGGCGTTCGACCACTTGAGCCGGTACAGCGGCGGCTGCGCGAGGTAGACGTAGCCCATCTCGATGAGCGGTCGCATGTAGCGGAACAGCAGCGTGAGCATGAGGGTCGTGATGTGCTGGCCGTCGACGTCGGCGTCGGCCATGAGCACGATCTTGTGATACCTGGCCTTGTCGCCGTCGAAGTCCTCGCCGATGCCCGTGCCGAAAGCGGTGATCATCGCCTGGATCTCGGCGTTGCCGAGCGCGCGGTCGAGGCGCGCCTTCTCGACGTTCAGGATCTTGCCGCGCAGCGGCAGGATCGCCTGCGTTTCGGGGTTGCGTCCCTGCACGGCGGAGCCGCCGGCGGAGTCGCCCTCGACGAGGAAGATCTCGCTGCGGCCGGGGTCGCGGCTCGAGCAGTCCTTGAGCTTGCCCGGCATCCCGCCGCCCTCGAGCAGACCCTTGCGGCGGGTCTGCTCGCGCGCCTTGCGCGCGGCGATGCGCGCGGTCGCGGCCTGGATCGCCTTGCGGATGATGTCGCGCGCCTGATTCGGGTTGCGGTCGAACCAGTCGGTGAGCTGGTCGCCGACGACGCGCTGCACGAACGACTTCGCCTCGGTGTTGCCGAGCTTCGTCTTGGTCTGACCCTCGAACTGCGGCTCGGACAGCTTCACCGAGATGACGGCGGTGAGGCCCTCGCGCACGTCGTCGCCGGAGAGGTTCTCGTCCTTCTCCTTGAGCAGGTTCTTGTCGCGCGCGTACTTGTTCACGAGGGTCGTGAGCGCGGCGCGGAACCCCTCCTCGTGCGTGCCGCCCTCGTGGGTGTTGATGACGTTCGCGTAGGTGTGCACGCTCTCCGAGTAGGCCGTCGTCCACTGCATCGCGATCTCGAGCGCCATGTGCCGCTCGGTGTCCTCCGACTCGAACGAGATGACCTCGTCGTGGATGACCTCGGCCTTCTTGGCGGTGTTGAGGTACTCGACGTAGTCGACCAGCCCGCGCTCGTAGAGGAAGACGTCGGAGCGCTGCTCGGCCGCGTCGATCGGCGTGCCCTCGACCTCGACCGGGCGCTCGTCGCGCAGCGAGATCCGGAGACCCTTGTTGAGGAACGCCGTCTGCTGGAATCGCGTGCGCAGCGTCTCGTAGTCGAACTCGACGGTCTCGAAGATGTCGGCGCTCGGCCAGAAGGTGATCGTCGTGCCGGTGGTCTCCGACGCCTCCTCTTTCTTCAGCGGGGCGTCGGGCACGCCGACCCGGAAGCTCTGGCGGTAGACGTTGCCCTGGCGACGCACCTCGACCTCGAGCCGCGACGAGAGGGCGTTGACGACGGAGCTGCCGACGCCGTGCAGGCCGCCCGAGACCGCGTAGCCGCCGCCGCCGAACTTGCCGCCGGCGTGCAGCACGGTGAGCACGACCTCGACGGTCGACCTCTTCTCGACCGGGTGGATGTCGACCGGGATGCCGCGGCCGTTGTCGACGACGCGGAGCGCGCCGTCGGGGAGGATCGTGACCTCGATCGTGTCGCAGTAGCCGGCGAGGGCCTCGTCGACCGAGTTGTCGACGATCTCGTAGACCAGGTGGTGCAGACCGCGGGGTCCGGTCGAGCCGATGTACATGCCGGGGCGCTTGCGCACCGCCTCGAGGCCCTCGAGGACCTGGATGTCACCGGCGCCGTACGTCGCGTCGGACTCGCCCTGGCGGGGGGTGGGACTCATGGGTGAGATGGCTCCTGCCGGGTCGGACGCCGACCCCGCGAGGGGGCGGCGAGAGTGACTCCGATTCTATCCCGCGAAGCGGGTCGCGGCCCGGCGATTCGGCGATCTGGGGGGTTTTCGCGGCGCGGTCGACCGGATTTGCCTTCTCAACCATAGGTATCGCGTGGACCGCGCCCCGGAACGGCTTTGGGGCCGTGTTTCCAGGAGGGGGCGTGGGGCCCGTAGAACTGTGCTCGCTCGACCCCCGCCGCGGGGAACCTCTCGGCGACGCTCGCGAGCACCGTGGCGTGCATGAGCCGCAGCTGCTGCGCCCACGCCGTCGAGTCGCACCGCACGCTCAGCACGCCGTCCTCGATCGCCACCGGCGAGGTATGCGCGGCGGTGTCCGGGCCGACGATGTCCGCCCACGACGCGAGCAGCTCCGCGCGGGCGATCGGGGAGTCCCAGCCGCGCGCCGCGGCCATCGTGTCGAGCACGTCGCCGAGCCCGCGCGGGTCGCGGCCGCGGCCGTAGGGCTCGCT
>JAEWKY010000208.1 GCA_023457615.1 Actinomycetes bacterium
CCGGTGCTCGTCCCACTGCGCGAGCGCGTAGGTGAGCAGGGGCATCCAGCACAGCGTGACGATCGCCCAGAACCCGATGCGGTAGCCCCACTCGGGCGGCGCTCCGGCCTCGACCGCCACGAGCGACCCCGTGACGCCCCGCAGCGCACCGGAGCCGACCCACATCGCGCCCAGCGCGACGGGAGGGACGCGCCGGGTCAGACGCCGTGCGACGCCTGCGACGAGTGCCACCCAGGCCGTCACGACGGCGAGCTGCAGCACGGCGGTGAGCGCGATCCAGCCGGCGTGGGGGAGCGGCGTGCTGAGCTCCTGCAGCACGACGAGGATCGTCGCCGGCAGGATCACGACGAGCCAGCCGCGCATGTTCGCGGCCCACGGCCCGGTGAGCGACTCGGCGGTCGTCGTCACGCGAGCCTCCTAGGGGAGAGGTCGGGGGGAGCGGGCCGGCTCTCGGTAGGACCATCGGTCACCGGAGCCGACCCGAGCGCTGAGCGCCCGAATCCCCCGATCGGGCCCGGCCGTCCTGATCGTGATCCCGGCCGGTGCGCTAGCCCCTGGAACGAGGATGCGCCGCCCCGCGCGCACGGGCAATCCGGTCATGCCGTCGATGTTCGCATCTCCGAACGCGACGGGCGGACGTGACCCCCGTACTGGGGGAGAACCGGGCGGATCGGCCCATCCTGAGTGGCTGCTGTCAACCCTCTCCGCGGGCTGCCGACCGGAGCTAGCGTCGGTGCCATGTCCGAGAACACGACCATGTCGGGGCAGCGCTGGGTGGCCTTCGGGTCCGCGGGAGCCCTGGGCTCCATCCACCGCACCGACACAGGATTCCTGGTGAGACTGCTCGACGGTGGCGACGAGCGGGAGTACCCGTCGCTCGAGGTCGCCAAGAGCGCCCTCGTCGCGACCCTCCCGGCCGGCAGCGACCGCCCGGAGTTCCGCGAGCACTGATCCCGAGGAGGACGCCGTCGTCCTCCCCAGACACCGACGCCCGGCCGCGATCCGCAGATCGCGCGCCGGGCGTCGTCGTGCGCGCGGCTCCCGGCGACAGTGGGGATCTCGGATGCCGGCGTCATGCTCCGGCACGGGCCGGCCCGGCATCCGAGTCCGCTTCCACGACAGGAGACCCCATGTCCGACACCATCACCCTCACGGGCATCGTCGCCACGGCGCCCAAGCACATCGTCACGAGCGAGGGGCTGCAGATCACCTCGTTCCGCCTCGCCTCCACGCAGCGCAAGTTCGACCGCGCCGAGCAGAAGTGGGTGGATGCCGACACCAACTGGTACACGATCACGGCCTTCCGCCACCTCGCGGCGCACGCGATCGGCTCGATCCTCAAGGGTCAGCGCGTGCTCGTCACGGGACGCCTGCGCATCCGCGACTGGCAGACCGACGAGAAGGCGGGCACGACGATCGAGGTGGATGCCGACGCGCTCGGCCACGACCTCACCTTCGGCACGTCGGAGTTCACGCGCACCCCTGCCGCGAGTGTGACCCCCGACACGGCGGAGAGCGCGGCGGCGGCGGAGCCGGTGCCCGACGCCCCCGAGGCGCCCGATCCCGAGGTCGGGCCGGTCGACGACCTCGCCGAGGCGCGCGCGAAGCGGCCGAGCGAGCTGCCCGTGCCGTTCTGAGCGGTCAGCTCGGCTTCGAGCGGTCAGTTCAGCCCGAGGGTCTTCAGCAGGCTCGGCTGCTTCCTCGGGGCCGGCGGGATGCTCTCGCCGGCCCGATGGCGCCGCACGACCTCGGCCTCCACGAGCGCGTAGAGCCGGTTGAGCGCGCGATTGTGGATGCGCGACACTCCGGTCAGCTCGGGGTACTCGGCGACGGTCGCGATCCAGCGCTTGTCGGCCGCCCGACGCTCGATGAAGTAGCTGTACCCGCGCACGTCGATCGCCATGGCCCGACTCCGTTCCTCGGTTCGAGGCTAACCGGGCTCAGTGGCCGGCGTCGCTCACGACCTTGAGGCCGACCACGCAGGCGACGAGCCCCAGGATGAGCAGCACCTTCACGAGCGTCACGGCCTCGGCGCCGCTGACCATCGCGTAGACGACGGTGAGCGCGGCACCGATCCCCACCCAGACGGCGTAGGCCGTGCCGGTCGGGATGTCGCGCAACGCGAACGCCAGGCCGCCCATGCTGAGCACGAGGCCGACACCGAACACGACGGAGGGCCAGAGCTTCGTGAAGCCCTCGCTCCTGCCGAGCGCGGTGGCCCAGACGGCTTCGAGAACGCCGGAGAGGATGAGCACGATCCAGGACATGAGACGACCCTTCGGGCCAGTCGTGTCTGTCCGGGTACTGGGTTCCCTCGTCCGGTCGGCGCCAACCGCGCCTCGCCTCGACCCTAGCGAGCGGGGCTGTGCACCGGCTGCGCACGGCCGTCGGCGTCCCGACCGGACGGTCGTCGCCCGTAGAATCTTCCCGATCCGGGTCGTCCGGGTCGGGACGGGGAGTCACGCATGCGCAACCGGATCGCCGGCCTCGGCCTCGTGGCCGCGCTCGCCGCCCTCGCGCTCGTCGGCTGCGTCGAAGCACCCGAGCCCGCGCCCGTGCCGACGACCGCGCCCACCGGCGGTCCGGCCGAGCCCTCCGCGCCCGAGCTCGACCTCGAGGGCACGGCCTCGCAGAACCGTGAGTACTTCGACCTCGTCAACGCCGACCTCATCGCCGCGGGCGGCACCCTCGACGGCCGAGCGTTCATCGACGGCCTCGTCGCCGCGGGCTTCCCGAAGAGCGACATGGAGGTCACGAGCGACGTGACCGCCATCAACGGCGCGGCCGACAACATCCAGTTCGCCGTGCGTCTCAACGGCGGATGCCTGATCGGCCAGTACGGCAACATCGGCTACGCGTCGACCTCCGCCCCGCTCCTCGACACGGGGCGCTGCCTCGTCGGTCAGACGCGCGTCATCGACTGGTGAGCCGAGTCAGCTCCGACGGGCGAGGACGAAGCCCTGCGGATGCTTCTCCGTCGCGCGGCGCCCCCTCCGCAGCACGGTGTCGATCGAGAATCCCTCCTCGCCGAGGATCGCGGCGACCTCCGCCGGCTCGTGCAGGCGCGCGGTGAGCTCGAGGTCGTGACCGTAGGCCCGGCTGATCGCGCGGTCGCCGGACCCCGCTTGGAATCCGAGCAGCACGAGACCCTCGACCCGCAGCACGCGGCGGAACTCGCGTGCCACGACGGCGAGGTCGCGCGGGTGGGTGTGGATGACCGAGTACCACGCGAGCACGCCGTCGAACACGGCGTCGCCGAACGGGAGCCCGTCGTTCGGTGCCGCCTCGAACGACAGGCCGGGATGCGCTCGCCGGGCCTGCTCGATCATGGCGGGCGACAGATCCGTGCCCGTGAGGCGCGCGATGCCGAGCGACCGGAGGTACGGGATCACCCGGCCCGTGCCGCATCCCGCGTCGAGCACCGACGGGTCGGCGGGGAGGCGCTCGCGGAACTCGTCGATCATCGCGAGGTCGAGCGGGGCCTCGAACGATGTGTCCGGCAGCAGCTCGGCGTAGGTCGTCGAGATCACGTCGTAGGCGTCGCGCAGGTCGGGAAGGTCGCCCATGGCCCGAGACTACGGTCGGCAGACCCCTAAGGTGCGGAACAGCTCGATCACCCCGCCCCGACTGGGTAGCCGGATCGCTCTCCGTCTCGTCGATCTGTGCAACGTGCCCCGATCGTCGGTGACCTCGACACGGCACGTCAGCACCCACCAGTCCCGGGCGGTACCCGGGCCGAACGAGAGGGTCATCGTCGCGGTCGACGTCCACGCCGAAGGCATCGAGCGTGCGCTGAGGTGCCGCGTGAAGTCCGCGGCCAGGCGTCGCCCGAACGCCGAGCGCTTCCGCGAGGCCGGAGTCGCCGAACCGGCCATGAGGTCGAAGAGGTAGGTCGCGCCGGGCTTCGCCGCCCACGGGAATCCAGCCGTGCCGGCGGACCCGATCACGTGACCAGTGATCCCGTCGGCCACGTCGGCGAGCTCTCTGCGGCGGGGTATGCGCCGAGTGTAGAGGCGCCACCGGCCGCACCTCGCGGCCGATTGCCGCAGCGCCGTCGGCAGCGCGCTAGGCGTGACCGATGAGGTTACTCACTCCCACAAGCACGAAGGCCGTCTCGCCGACGGCGCCCAAGAGCCCGCCCATCCGGATGAGAGTCGCAACACCGCCGCCCGAATGCCGAGCAGACGGGCACGGATTCGCTCGGCATGGATGGCGAGCAACAGGCCACCCGCGATCGAGAGGATCCCGTAGATGGTCAAGCCAATGAGTGGGGCGATCACGGCTGGGCGTCCCAGGTCCGGGCTTCGGCGGAAGTCACGCCGCCAGGCTAGCCGCGGGGTGGGTGCGCAGTCCGGACCATCTGCCCGCCGCGATCTCGGGAGTCCGAGGCCTCATAGACTCGTTCGCATGGCCGAATACATCTACTCGATGGTGCGCGCCCGCAAAGCGGTCGGCGAGAAGCTCATCCTGGATGACGTCACGATGGCGTTCATCCCCGGCGCGAAGATCGGCATGGTGGGCCCGAACGGGGCCGGTAAGTCCACGATCCTCAAGATCATGGCGGGCCTCGACCAGCCGTCGAACGGCGAGGCGAAGCTGACGCCCGGGTACACGGTCGGCATCCTCATGCAGGAGCCGGAGCTCGACGAGTCGAAGACGGTGCTGGAGAACATCCAGGAGGGCGTCGCCATCAAGGCCAAGCTCGACAGGTTCAACGAGATCTCGGCCGAGATGGCCAGCCCCGACGCCGACTTCGACACCCTCCTCGCCGAGATGGGCGCCCTGCAGGAGGAGATCGACGCGGCCGACGCGTGGGACCTCGACTCCCAGCTCGAGCAGGCGATGGACGCTCTCCGCACTCCGCCGGGTGACGCGAGCATCCCGCAGCTCTCCGGCGGTGAGAAGCGCCGTGTCGCCCTCGCGAAACTGCTGCTGCAGAAGCCCGACCTGCTGCTGCTCGACGAGCCCACCAACCACCTCGACGCCGAGAGCGTGCTCTGGCTCGAGCAGCATCTGTCGTCGTACAAGGGCGCCGTCATCGCGATCACCCACGACCGGTACTTCCTCGACAACGTCGCGGAGTGGATCGCCGAGGTCGACCGCGGACGCCTCTACCCCTACGAGGGCAACTACTCGACCTACCTCGAGAAGAAGGGCGAGCGGCTCGAGATCCAGGGCAAGAAGGATGCCAAGCTCGCGAAGCGCCTCAAGGAGGAGCTCGACTGGGTGCGCTCGAACGCCAAGGGACGCCAGACCAAGTCGAAGGCCCGACTCGCACGCTACGAGGAGATGGCCGCCGAGGCGGACCGCACGAAGAAGCTCGACTTCGAGGAGATCGCGATCCCGCCGGGCCCGCGCCTCGGCAACGTCGTGATCGAGGCGAAGAACCTGCAGAAGGGCTTCGACGCGCGCGGCAAGCTCATCGACGGTCTCTCGTTCACGCTACCGCCGAACGGCATCGTCGGCGTCATCGGGCCCAACGGCGTCGGCAAGACCACGCTCTTCAAGACGATCGTGGGGCTCGAGCCGCTCGACGGCGGCGAGCTGAAGATCGGCGAGACGGTCAAGATCTCCTACGTCGACCAGAGCCGGGCCAACATCGATCCGAACAAGACGCTGTGGGAGGTGGTGAGCGAGGGGCTCGACATCATCACGGTCGGCAAGGTCGAGATCCCGTCGCGCGCCTACGTGTCGAAGTTCGGCTTCAAGGGGCCCGACCAGCAGAAGAAGGCGGGCGTGCTCTCCGGCGGTGAGCGCAACCGTCTCAACCTCGCGCTGACGCTCAAGGAGGGCGGCAACCTGCTGCTCCTCGACGAGCCCACCAACGACCTCGACATCGAGACCCTCTCGAGCCTCGAGAACGCCCTGCTCGACTTCCCCGGCTGCGCGGTGGTCATCACGCACGACCGGTGGTTCCTCGACCGGATCGCGACGCACATCCTCGCCTACGAGGGCACCGACGAGGACCCGGCGAACTGGTACTGGTTCGAGGGCAACTTCGAGGCGTACGAGGCGAACAAGATCGAGCGTCTCGGCCCGGAGGCCGCCGCGCCGCACCGCGCGACGCACCGCCGCCTCACTCGGGACTGAGCGTCGTGTCGCGCATCCACGTGCCGGTGTCGCTCCGCTGGAGCGATCTCGACGCGTACGGGCACGTGAACAACGCCGCGATGCTCACCCTCCTCGAGGAGTCGCGCATCTCGGTGTTCTGGGGCGGGGGAGACCTCGGCGTCGACGGTGTCGCGGACTCCTCGGCACCGACGGAGGACGGCGCGACCACGGTGACGCTCGTCGCGCGGCAGGAGGTCGAGTACCTCGCGCCGATCCCGTACCTGCGGGAGCCTCTCGACGTGCAGCTCTGGATCGGGCGGTTCGGCGGCGCGAGCCTCGACGTCTGCTACGAGGTGTGCTCGCCCGTCGGCGCTGAGCCCGCGACCGTGTTCGCGAAGGCCCTCACGACGATCGTGATGGTGGATGCCGCCACCGGTCGTCCGCGCCGCATCACCGATCGCGAGCGCGACGCCTGGGGCGCCCATGTCGCCGCCCCCGTGGAGTTCACGAAGCGGTCCTGAGGTACTTCCGCTCCCGTTTGTTGCACGCGCGTGCGAACTCCGGGGCGCGTCTGCGACAAAGCGACGCGCAAGGCG
>JAEWKY010000209.1 GCA_023457615.1 Actinomycetes bacterium
CCCCGCGACGGCCCGCAGCACGACCCCCGACGCCGCGATCGACGCACCCGCGACATGCGCGTGCACGATGAGCGCCGCGAGCCCGTCGGCGATCAGCAGCAGCGCGACCGCCCGCCCGACGGCCGCCGCCCCCAGCACGACGATCGTCGTCGCGGAAACCTGACCAGCTATTTGCCCGGTCCCGCCCCTTCCCGCGCGCGTGAGAGGGCCCTTTCGGGCAAACAGCCTTCTCGCCGCGTCGATCACGGGCGCACGGCGGGGACGACGGGATGCGGCGCGGGCAGCTGCTCCACCCGGAGCCGCCGGCGGAACACCCAGTACGACCAGGCCTGGTAGGCGAGCACGACCGGCAACCCGACCGCCGCGACGACGGTCATGACAGCGAGGGTGTAGTCGCTCGACGACGCGTTCGAGACCGTGAGGCCGAACGCCGGGTCGATCGTCGAGGGCAGCACCGCGGGGTAGGCCGCCGTGAAGATCGCCGCCGACCCCGCGACGAGGAAGGCCGCGAAGCCGAGGAACGCGCGACCCTCCCGTCGGCGACGGGCGGCGAACCAGCCGAGCACCGCGGCCAGTGCCGCGAGTACGACCAGGCTCCACGAGACCGCGGTGCCCGACTGGACCTGCACGAGCACGACCCACCCGACGATCGGCAGCAGGGCGACGGGCGCCATCCTGACCACGTCGCGGCCGGCGCGCTCGCGCACGACGCCCTCGGTCTTGAGGGCGAGGAAGGTGGCGGCGTGCACGAGGCAGAAGCCGACGACGGCGAGCCCGCCGAGCACGGCGACCGGGGTCAGCCAGACGAACGGCCCGCCGACGCGGTCGCCGTTCGCGTCGATCGGCAGCCCCGTCGTCGTCAGGGCGAGGGCCGCCCCGATGCCGAAGGCCGCGACGAACGAGCCGCCGCCGAGCGCGACATCCCACCCCCGTCGCCAGCGGTCGGAGCGACCCTTGCCGCGGTACTCGATCGCGACCGCGCGGCAGATGAGCCCGACGAGCACGAACACGAGGGGCACGTAGAGCGTCGAGAACAGCGACGCGTACCAGAACGGGAAGGCGGCGAACATCGCGGCGCCTGCCGTGATGAGCCACACCTCGTTGCCGTCCCAGACGGGTCCGATCGTGTTGAGCATGAGCCGCTTCTCCTGCTCACCGCGGGCGCGCACGAGCAGGTGCATGCCGACGCCGAAGTCGAAGCCCTCGAGCAGCAGGAACCCGGTCCAGAGCAGCGCGATCGCGATGAACCACACGGTGGGGAGGACATCCATGGTCTCTTCTCCTCTTCAGCTCAGTAGGCGAACGCGAGCACGTCGTCGCGCCGGTCGGGGTCGTCACCGTCGCGCGGCTCGTCGTGCGGGGCGAGCTCGGGCATCGCCCCGGCCACGCCGCTGCGCACGTAGCGCACGAGCAGCAGCAGCTCGAACACGAGCATCACGGCATAGATGAGAGTGAGGGTGATGACCGAGAACAGCAGCTCCCCCGCGGTGACCCCCGGCGAGACGGCGGCGGCGGTGAACATGTAGACGCCGTCGATGCCGCTCGGATCGGGGTTCGGCGCGACGACGAAGGGCTGCCGGCCCATCTCGGTGAACACCCAGCCGGCGATGTTGGCCCCGAACGGGGCGAGGATGCCGAACACCGCGAGGCGCATGAGCCACGGCGAGCGCGGCACGGTTCCCTTCCGGGTGATCCAGAGCGCGACGGCGGCGGCGAACGCGGCGATCGCGCCGAAGCCGATCATGATGCGGAAGCCCCAGTACGTCACCTCCATGAGCGGCAGGTACTCGATCGTCTGCCCGGCCCGGTCGCCGTAGCGCGGGTCGTCGGGCAGGGTCAGCCCGTACTCCTCCTGGTACTGCGGGATGAGCTCGTTGATGCCCGGCAGCTCGGTCTCGAAGTCGCCCTTGGCGAGGAAGGACAGCACCCCGGGGATCGCGATCACGGTGGTCACCGACGAGCAGTCCTGCGCGCCGAGGTCGCCGATCGAGAGCACCGAGAACTCCGTGCCCGTGTGACAGGCCGCCTCGGCCGCGGCCATCTTGAGCGGCTGCTGCTCGTACATGAGCTTCGCCTGGAGGTCGCCCGTGACCGCGACGCCGGCGAAGCCGACGATCGCGACGACGGCGCCGATCCGCAGCGAGGTGAGCCAGACGCGGTGGTCGGCGCGGTCGCGGCCCGGGATGTCGGGGGCCTCGCCCGGGACGACCCGCCCGCGCGCGTCCACGGTGTCGATCCCGTCCCGGCGCCGGCGCCAGAGCTGGTACCACGCGATGCCGAGCAGGAAGCCGCCGGCCACCGCGACCGAGCCGAGGAGCGTGTGCGTGTAGGCGGCGAGCGCCGTGTTGTTGGTGAGCACGGCCCAGATGTCGGTCATGACCGGCCGCCCGTCGACGAGCTCGACGCCGACCGGATGCTGCATCCACGAGTTCGCGACGATGATGAAGAACGCGCTCACCCAGGATCCGATCACGGCGAGCCACAGGGTCGCGAGGTGCAGCCTCGCGGGCAGCCGGTTCCAGCCGAAGATCCAGAGGCCGAGGAACGTCGACTCGACGAAGAAGGCGAGCAGCCCCTCGAGGGCCAGCGGGGCGCCGAAGACGTCGCCGACGAAGCGGGAGTACTCGCTCCACGCCATCCCGAACTGGAACTCCTGCACGAGACCGGTGGCGACGCCGACGATGAAGTTGACGAGGTACAACTTGCCCCAGAACTTCGTCATGCGCAGCCACTTCTCGTCGCGCGTGCGCACCCACTGCGTGTGGAAGATCGCGACGGTGAGCCCCAGCCCGATCGTGAGCGGCACCATGAGGAAGTGGTAGACCGTCGTGATGCCGAACTGCCACCGGGCGATGTCGAGCGGGTCCACCTGGTTCCTCCAACTTCTACGACCTGTAGAACTCATTTCTACACCCTGTCGAAGTATTTCGACACCGTGTAGAATCACTGAGTGGCGAACCTCGGACAGCTGGAGAACGCGGTGATGTCGGCGCTCTGGGACGCGGCCGAGCCGCGCTCCGCTTACGACCTCCTGCCGGGGCTCGAGGGCGCCGACTCGGGCAAGCCGCTCGCCGCGACGACGGTGCTCACCGTGCTCAGCCGGCTCGAGAGGAAGGGCTTCGTCACGGTCGACAAGACCGCCCGCCCGCACCGCTACACGGCCACCGCGTCGCGCGCCGACCACGTGGCCGAGCTCATGCACGAGGTGCTCGGCGAGTCGGCCGACCGCGGCGCCGTGCTCGAGCGCTTCGTCGGCGGGGTCTCGGCCGCCGCCGCCGCGCTGCTGCGCAAGCTCCTCGACCGTTCCTGACCCGGGCCGCGCCCTAGCCTGGGAGCATGACCCTCGACCCCGGGCTCGCCGCACCCGCGGCCGTCGTGCTCGGCGTCGTCGCCCTCGCGCTCGCGGTGCCCGTGCCGATCCTCCTCGCGCGCGCCGCATGGCCCACCGCCGCACCCGCGCGCGCGCTCGTGCTCTGGCAGGCGATCGCCCTCGCGGGAGGCTTCTCGATGATCGGGGCGCTCGTCGCCGCCGGGCTCGCGCTCGCTCCGCACCACACCCTCGGCGGCGGCGTCGCGATCGGCCTCGCCCTGGGGCTCGCCGGTCACCTCCTCGGACACCTCGCGGCCACCGTGCTCTCGGTCGCCCGGTCGCGCTCGCGGCATCGCGCGCTGCTCGACCTGCTCACCTCGCCCGACCCGTCGCGGCCGTCGACGGTGATCCTCGACGCGCCCACGCCCGTCGCGTACTGCCTGCCGCAGGGGTTCGGCTCGATCACCGTGCTGTCGCGCGGGCTGCTCGACCGCCTCTCCCCCGACGAGCTCGCCGCGGTGATCGCGCACGAGCGCGCCCACCTCACCCAGCGCCACGACATCGTGCTCGTCGCCTTCCGGGCCTGGCACTCGGCCCTGCCGTGGTTCCCCATCGCGGCGCGCGCCGCCGAGGAGGTCGCCGTGCTCGTCGAGCTCCTCGCCGACGACACCGCCCGCCGGAGTGTGGAGGATGCGGTGCTGGCCCGCGCGATCGCGACCGTCAGCAGTGCCCACGCGACCGATTTCGTGGATGCCGGCAGCACCCGTCCGCGGCCCTCACGAGACCGAGTCGCGCGCCTCGCGGGTCAGTTCGCGCGATAGACCGACCGCGCGTAGTCGTGGTACGGCGCGGGGGCGACGGTGGCCCGGATGCGCACCTGACGGTGCTGCTGGTCGACCTGGGGCTTGCGCGAGATCGGGTCCTCCCCCCAGACGACCTCGACGACGGTGCCCTCGGCGACGTCGTTGTCGAGCGTCGCGAGCGACATGTAGAGCTGGTCGAGGGCGACGTAGCCGGCGTCGGTCGAGATGCCGACCTGCCTCCCTCCGAGCTCGACGGTGTCCATCTGGTAGAAGCCATAGCGAGCCTTCGGGAAGTCGAGGAACTTGGCCGGGATGCCCGGCTCGACCTGCGAACGAACGACCGCGGCGACATCCTCGGCGTTCCAGAGCAGCGTCACCTTGCGGCGGGCGGGGGCCTCGGCGATCCTCTCGAGCGCCGCGCGGCCGTGGAAGTCGTGGTCGAACTTGACCGATTTGCCGAGGCCGAGGTCGTAGGGGGTGAACTGGTAGTCGTGCACGTCGGACGAGTACAGCGAGCCGCCGATCGAGCCGGCGCGCGCGGCGGGCAGCCACTCGCGGTACTCGGCGAAGTCGTCGTCCCAGATGGCCGGGAACGGCGTCGGCACCCAGCCCGACTCGAGCGGCGACGACGAGTACGCCTTCGCACCGACGCGCCGGATGCCGAACTCCTCGCCGGCCGTCATCATCGCCTCGATGATCGTCGGGCCGTCGGCGTAACGGCCGTAGAACTCGAAGCCGGGCTGCCCGGCCATCCCGTGCCGCAGCGCCTTGACCGGAACCCCCGCGATCTCGAGGTCGGCGATGTGGAAGAACTTCACCTCGGGCACGGGCCCGCCCCACAGCTTCTCCATCACGTGGTCGGCGTCGGGACCCTGGATCTCGTAGCGGAAGAAGGTCGGGTCGTTGCCCGCGCCGCGCATCGCCGAGTTCGCCTCGAGCCGGTGGTGCACGTCCTTGCCCGCGGCTTCCGCCTTCTCGACGTTGAACCGCACCCAGTCGATGAGGATGTGGTGCCCGATGAGCACGAGACCCTCGCGCTCGTCGGAGTTGTAGAAGAGGATGCCGTCGCCGATCAGGTAGCCCGCGTGGTTGACCGCGATGAGCTGCTTCGCGACGCCCGCACGGAAGGTGGCGAAGGTGTTGGGCGAGATGCCGGACAGCACCTCGATGAGGTCGGCGCCGCCGAGGAAGAGCTGCGTCATGTGGTGCGACTGGTCCATGATCGCGACGCCCGTCGACCACGCGCGCTGCTCGTCGCGCCAGTTGGTGAACTCGGGCTGGATCGGGAAGGTGATCGAGGGCCAGTCCTGGTTGCGGAGCAGCTCCACGGGGCTGCCCACGCGGGCGATGGCCTCGGCCAGACTCTCGGTCGCCGAACTGCGTGACGTCATCGTCGTTCCTCTCGAAGGTGTGCGGCCACTGTAGGAGTCACCGGATGGAAGCCGCGTGGACGCTCTCTTTCAAAGGAACTAGGGTCGCGTCACGAGCGAAGGAGCTTCCGTGGCACGACAGTCCAACGGCGTCTCGGCGATCAGCCGCGTCGTGCAGGTGCTCGACACCTTCTCGTTCGAGGCGCCCTTCCTGTCGCTCAGCGAGATCGCGGAGCGCGCCGGCATCCCGATGTCCTCCGCGCACCGCATCGTCACGGAGCTCGTCGAGCACGGGCTGCTCGAGCGGATGCCCGACCGCAGCTACCGCGTCGGCAACCGGCTCTGGGAGATGGGCAGCCGCACGCCCGGCGCCCTCGGCCTGCGCGAGATCGCCCTCCCCTACCTCCACGCCATCCAGTCGCGCGTGCGGCAGCACACGCAGCTGCTCGTGCGCTCGGGACTCGACATCCTCGTCATCGAGCGGCTGTCGTCACGGGATGCCGTCGTCAACGCCTCGATCGTGGGAGGCCGCACGCCGATGCAGCTCTCGTCGAGCGGCATCGTCTTCCTCGCCTCCGCCGAGGAGGACCTCGTGCCGGCGATCCTCGAACGCGGCATGTCGCCCCTCACCCCGCACAGCCTCCGCACGGAGGCCGAGCTGCGCGCGGCGATCGAGTCCGCACGACGCGACGGCTACGCGGTGTCGCGCGGCTGGATCTTCGAGGAGTCGCGCGGCGTCGCGGTGCCGGTGCGGGGCTCCCAGGATGTCGTCGTCGGCACGGTGGGCGTCGTCGTGCCGAACGACGGCTCCTCCGTCGACGACCTCGTGCGCCTGCTGCGGCTCGCCGCCGACGGCATCTCCGACGCCCTGCTGCGCAGCTACCTGCCGGCGGGCCACCCGCGCGCCCGTCCCGGCGGTGTCTACCGGCAGCTCGTGTCGTCGTCGGAGCGGTCGATGGAGTACTTCGAGCACCTGCTCGAGGGGTCTTGAGCGCCCGTTAGTTGCACGCGCTTCCGGGAGTCCGCCCGCGCGTGCAACAAACGTCAGCGCAAGTAAGCCTCGAGGCGCGGGTAGACCGTGCGCACGTTGCCCTCGTACACGGCGGCGCGCTGCTCGGGCGTGATGCGGGCGGCTTCGAGGTACCGGCCCGTGTCGTCCCATCCGGACCCCGTGGCGGGGTTGTCGCCCCGCACGGCGCCGAGCATCTCCGAGCCGAACAGCACGCGCTGGGTCGGCACGACGTCGAGCAGCAGGTCGATCCCCGGCTGGTGGTAGACGCACGTGTCGAAGTAGAGGCGGTCGGTCGCGGCCTCGAAGTCCCAGCCCTCGCGCACGCTCATGCCCTGGAAGCGGCCCCAGTGGAACGGGATCGCGCCGCCGCCGTGCGGGATCACGAGCCGGAGCGCGGCCTGATCCTGGAGGAAACCGGAGGAGAGAGCCTGCACGAAGAACGTCGTGTCGGCCGAGAGGTAGTACGAGCCCGTGGTCTGGAAGAACGGGTTCTCGGCCTGACTGACGTGCAGCATCCCGGGCACATCGAGCTCCTGCATCGCCTCCCACAGCGGCCACCAGTAGCGGTCACCGAGGTCGGGGCCCGACCAGTAGCCGCCCGTCGGGTCGGGGTTGACGTTGGCGGCGACGAAGCCGAGCTCGTCGACGCAGCGGCGCAGCTCCGCGACGGACGCGTCGAGGGATGCCCCGGGCGACTGCGGCAACTGGGCGACCGGCACGAAGCGCCCCGGGAACAGGTCGCAGACGCGCTTCACGAGGTCGTTCTGCCGCACCGTCCAGTCGAGCGAGGTGCGCTGGTCGCCGACGTGCTGCCCCATCCAGGACGCCCGCGGCGAGAAGAGCGTCACGTCGATGCCGCGCTCCCGCTGCACCCGCAGCTGGCCGTCCTCGATCGACGCGCGGATCTCGTCGTCGGTGATCGGGAAGTCGGCGTCGAGCGGCGCGGGCCCCCCGTCGAGCGCGGCGACCTGGGCCTCGCGCCACGCCCCGGCGTTCGGCGGCGTGGTCGTGTAGTGGCCGTGGCAGTCGATGATCACGATCCGAATGTAGCCAAGATCGTCGACAATCTCAGCGGGCCGTCCCGCAGCGTGAGTTGCACGATCACCCGTGAGGACGCGGCAATGTGCGACCAGCCCGACACGAGTGCTGCCTCCCGCCGCCGACCGAGGTCTGCGGGCCACCACAGCCGAACCGGAGGGCCGGCGGCGGGAGGACGTCGGGAGGGCTAGATCGCGCGCAGGATGACGGCGGAGCCCTGGCCGCCGCCGCCGCAGATGCCCGCGGCGCCGAGGGAGCCCGATCCGACGTCGGCGAGCTGCCGCGCGAGCGTGCCGACGATGCGCGCGCCGGACGCCCCCACGGGGTGTCCGAGCGCGATCGCGCCGCCGTGCGCGTTGACGATGTCGCCCGAGATGCCGAGCTTCGCGACCGACGCCACCGACACCGCCGCGAACGCCTCGTTGATCTCGACGCGCGCGAGGTCGGCCGCGGTCGCCTCGCCGGCCACGCGCGACAGCGCGAGCAGGATGGCGTTCGCGGGCTGCACGTGGAGGCGGGTGTCCGGTCCCGCGACCGCGGCGTGCGCCTCGAGGCGGGCGAGCGGCACGATGCCGCGCGCCGCGGCGGTCTCCTCCGACATGAGCACGAGGGCGGCGGCGCCGTCGGTGATCTGCGAGGAGTTTCCCGCCGTGATGCCGCCGTCCGCGGAGAACGCCGGGCGCAGCTTCCCGAGCGTCTCGACCGTGGTGTCGGCGCGCACGCCGTCGTCGTCGGTCACCACGACCTCGCCGGCCCGGGACGTCAGCGTGTACGGGGCGATCTCCCCCGCGAACCACGAGGCCGACGCGGCCGCACGCTGGTGCGACCCGGCCGACCAGGCATCCTGAGCCTCGCGGGTGACGCCGTGCTCGGGGTTGCCCTCCTCGGTCGAGGCGCCCATCGACTGCTGCGCGAACGCGTCGAGCAGCGCGTCGTGCTCGAGCGTGTCGACGACCTCCATCGCGCCGTACTTCTGTCCGGCGCGGCCGCGGAACGCGTGCGGGGCGCGCGACATCGACTCCATGCCGACGGCGACCACGATCTCGTGCTCGCCCGCCTCGACGTGGCGGGCGGCCGCGATGACCGCCTCCATCCCGGAGAGACAGACGGCGTTGATCGCCATGGCGGGGGTCGACAACGGGATGCCCGCGGCGACCTGAGCCTGCCGGATGGGACCCTGCCCGCCCATGCCGGGCAGCACCTGGCCGCCCCAGAGCCGCCCGACCTCCTCGGGCGCGACCCCCGCGCGCCCGAGGGCGGCGGTGATGGCGTGCGCGGCGAGGGCGTGCGCCGGGATGTCGGCGAAGCGCCCCGTGAAGCGCGAGAACGGTGTGCGGGCGTAGCCCGCGATGACGACGCCCATCAGGCGATTCCTTCCGACACGGGCTCTGTCAGCCCCACGACGAACGACGCTCCGGTGAGCGTGCGCAGCTCCTCCACGGTCTCCCCCGGCGCGAGTTCGCGCAAGACCAGACCGCCCTCGACGATGTCGAACACGGCACGGTCGCTCACGATCCTGTCGACGACGCCCACCCCGGTGAGCGGCAGGTCGCACTCGGCGACGATCTTCGGCGTTCCGTCCTTCGCGACGTGCTCGGTGACGACGATGACGTAGGGCGTGCCGGCGACGAGGTCCATCGCGCCGCCCATGCCCTTCACGAGCTTGCCGGGGATGGTCCAGTTGGCGAGGTCGCCGTTGCCCGCGACCTGCAGCGCCCCGAGGATCGCGGTCGCGACGTGGCCGCCGCGGATCATCCCGAACGACGTCGCGGAGTCGAAGACCGCGGCGCCCGGCAGCAGCGTGACCGTCTGCTTGCCCGCGTTGATGAGGTCGGCGTCCTCGTCGCCCTCGAACGGGAACGGGCCCATGCCGAGGATGCCGTTCTCGCTCTGCAGCGTCACCGACACCCCCGCGGGGAGGTTGTTGGCGACGAGCGTCGGGATGCCGATGCCGAGGTTCACGTAGTCGCCGTCGCGCAGGTCGCGGGCCGCGATCGCGGCCATCTCGTCACGCGTCCACATCAGGCACTCTCCCTCGTGCGCACCGTGCGCTGCTCGATCTCCTTGGTGAGGTCGTCCGCCTGCACGAGCCGCTGCACGAAGATGCCGGGGGTCAGCACCTCGTCGGGATCGAGGGCGTCGACGATCTCCTCGGCCTCCGCGATCGTCACGCGGCCCGCCGTCGCGACGAGCGGGTTGAAGTTGCGCGACGTGAGCCGGTAGCGCAGGTTGCCGTACGGGTCGGCCCAGCGCGCCCGCACGAGCGCGACGTCGGCGACGATGCCGCGCTCGAGGATGTAACGACGCCCGTCGAACTCGGCCTCCGGCTTGCCCTCGGCGATGGGCGTGCCGACGCCCGTCGCCGTGTAGAAGCCCGGGATGCCGGCTCCGCCCGCGCGCAGACGCTCGGCGAGCGTGCCCTGCGGCGCGAACTCGACCTCGAGCTCGCCCGAGAGGTACTGCTCGGCGAACAGCTTGTTCTCGCCGACGTAGGAGGCGATGACCTTGGCGACCTGCTTGTTCTCGAGCAGCAGCCCGAGACCCTTGCCGTCGACCCCCATGTTGTTGCTCACGACCGTGAGGTTCTTCGCGCCCGTGTCGCGCAGCGCGCGGATGAGGTTCGTCGGGTTGCCGCTGAGGCCGAACCCGCCGACCGCGATCGTCATGCCGTCGTCGACGACGTCGGCGAGCGCCTCGGCCGCCGAGGGCCAGATCTTCTCCGCCATCCCACTCCTTCGTGTCCACATGGTGGTCTCGCTCACCCTAGGCAGCGGATCGGATGCTGTCGAAGATCGGTCGGGATGTGGCCATCCGACGGTCGCGGTGTCCATAATGTGGACGTGGCGGTTCCCGGAACGCAGGTGATCGGCCGCGCCGCCGCCGTGCTGCGCGCCGTGAGCGGCTCGATGCCGCGCGGCCTCGGCACGACCGCGGTCGCCGCCGCGACCGACCTCTCCCGCCCCACCGCGCACCGCCTGCTCGCCTCGCTCGCCGCGGAGGGGTTCGTCGACCGTGACGCGCTCTCCGGACGCTGGGTGCCGGGTCCCGAGCTCTACCTGCTCGGCGCCGTCGCGGCCGAGCGCTACGACATCACGGCGCTCGCGCGGCCGATCGTGCGCTCGCTCGCCGACGCGACCGGCGAGAGCGCGTTCCTCTCCGCGCGCCGCGGCGACGAGACGGTCTGCCTGCTGCGCGAGGACGGCGCCTTCCCGTTGCGCTCCCACGTGCTGTACGAGGGCATCCGCTTCCCGCTCGGCGTGGCGTCGGCGGGGCTCGCCATCCTCGCCTTCCTGCCCGACGCCTCGGTCGAGCGCTACCTCGAGCAGGCCGACCTCGCGGCGTTCGGCGACTCGCACGCGCCGCGGCGGCTGCGCGCCCGGATCGCCGAGACGCGTGCCGCGGGCTGGTCGCTCAACCCCGGGCTTCTCGTCGAGGGCAGCTTCGGGATGGGCGCCGCCGTGTTCGACGCGTCGGAGCAGCCCGCGTGGGCGCTGAGCCTCACCGGCGTCGAGGCGCGCTTCTCGCGGGAGCGCCGTGCCGAGCTCGGCCGTCTGCTGCTCGAGCACGCGCACCGGCTGTCGAAGGCCCTCGGCGGGCGTTAGAACTCGGTGCGGGAGCCGTCGGCCGCCTCGACGTGCCAGCCGTCGCCGTCGGGCCAGACGACGCCGACCCCGTTCTCCAGCAGGAGCCCGAGAGGATCGCGCGGAGGCGCCTCGGGCAGCAGCACCCGGCATTCGGCCACCACCACGCCCGCAGCCACCAGGCACCGCCGGTAGTCGAGCAGCTGACCGAGCGCGAGGCGCAGCGCGGTGCGGTGGGTGCTGCTCTTCGCCTCGTAGACGATGTGCTCCCGCTTGTCGTAGAGGTCGGTGACGAGGCCGTCGCCGTCCGGCGTGACGATCGTGTGGCGCACGAAATCGGCGGGGTGACCGGTCGCGTTCCGGAAGCGCTCGACGAGGTCGGACTCGTCGCGCCGACCCTCCCCCGCGTCCGGCCGCGGAGCGATCGAGTACTCGTCGACGACGTGCGCCTCGACCTCGATCTCCTGCACGACGTGGCGATTCGGCGGAGCCGCCGATCCGTCGACGTAGATCTCGAACCCCAGCTTCTCGAGACGGCTCGCGACGGCCCATCCCCCCGGGAAGTCGTTCGGAACCGGTCGACCGATCTCGATGCCGTAGGCGCGTGCGGCGATCGCCTTCGAGGGGTAGAGCTTGTCGCCGTGACGGACGTGATAGACCCGCGCGCGCCCGAATCCGTGCCGGGCGTGGAACTCCTCCGCACCGGCGTCGTACTCCGCGATCGCAGCGATCACGGACTCAGTCGTTCGGGGATCGGGCAGCGCCATCCCCCGACGCTAGCCCGTCAGCGCCCGAGGATCGGAGCGAAGAAGGCGGCGAGCTCGTCGAGCGCGGCGAGCGGCAGCACGTGCGCGACGTACTGGTCGGGTCGCACGACGACGATCGCACCGTCTCGCGAGACCCCGCGCGCCACGAAGATGTCGTCGTCGGGCAGCACTCCGAACACGTTCTCGAGGTCGACGAGGTCGAACGGCCCGACCCGCGGGCGGAACACCGCGGGCACGCGACCGAGGTCGACGGCCTCGTGCGGCTGCTGGTACACGACCTTCACGTCGTACCAGACGGTGGGATGCGGTGCCGCGGCGAGCGGGGAGGCCGCGCTCCCGAGCCACTGGGCGAGTTCGCCGAGCACGCGGCTCTCCCCCGCCGCGGGGGCGTCGGCGAACACGACGATCCGCCAGCGCCCGTCGGCCTCGGCGAGGTGCCCGAGGTGCAGCGGATTGGTGTCGCACACGCGCGCGACCCGCGCCGACTTGAAGCGCTTGCCGATCGGGAAGCCCGTCGCGAGGTGCTGGTGCCGGTCGGTGCCGACGATGAGCGACGGCGCGTACTGCGTACGGAACCCCGCGGGGAACTCGGCCGTCTCGACGTAGAAGCGCTCGAGCTCGGAGGGGTCGGCGAACTCCTCGGGACGCTTCGCCATGAGGGTCGACCACTCGCGATCGAAGTCGATGAGGTTCTGCGCGACGACCTGGCGCTCCGCCGAGTAGGTCGAGAGCAGGGATGCCGGACTGCGGCCCTCGAGCACGTGCCCGAGCTTCCAGCCGAGGTTGAATCCATCCTGGAGCGACACGTTCATGCCTTGGCCGGCCTTGGCGCTGTGGGTGTGGCAGGCGTCGCCCGCGATGAACACACGCGGGGTGCGCGCGCCCGCCTGCTCAACGAGCACGTCGTCGAAACGATCCGTGAGACGGTGACCGACCTCGTAGATGCTGTTCCACGCGACATCCTTCACGTCGAGCGTGTAGGGCGCGAGGATCTCGTTGGCCTTGGCGATCACCTGCTCGATCGAGGTCGCGCGCACCGCGCCGCGGTCGTCCTCCGCGACCTCGCCGAGGTCGACGTACATGCGGAACAGGTGGCCGCCCTCGCGCGGGATGAGCAGGATGTTGCCCGCCTCGCCCTGGATCGCGCACTTGAGGCGGATGTCGGGGAAGTCGGTCACGGCGAGGACATCCATCACCCCCCAGGCATGGTTCGCCTGGTCGCCCGCGAGCGTGCAGCCGATCGCCTCGCGCACGCGGCTGCGCGCCCCGTCGGCGCCGAGCACGTACCGCGCGCGCACGACCTTCCCGTGGCCGGCGCTGCTCCGCAGCCGCACCTCGACGGGATGCTCTCCACCCTCCTCGACGCGCAGCGACTCGAACTCCCAGCCGTAGTCGGGCCGCATCCGGGTGGGCGCCTTCGCCATGAAGTCGGCGAAGTAGTCGAGCACGCGCGCCTGGTTGACGAGCAGGTGCGGGAACTCGCTCACCCCGGTCTCGTCGTCGACCGCGCGTGCCGTGCGCACGATGCGGGCCCGGTCGTCGGGGTCGGGCTTCCAGAACGCCATCTCCGTGATGCGGTAGGCCTCGGCGGTGATCGCCTCGGCGAATCCGAACGCCTGGAAGGTCTCGACGCTGCGCGCCTGGATGCCGTCCGCCTGCCCGATCGCGAGACGCCCGTCGCGCTTCTCGACGATCCTGGTCACGACTCCGGGGAAGCGCGAGAGCTGCGCCGCGGCGATCATGCCGGCCGGCCCCGAGCCGACGATCAGCACGTCGACCTCGTCGGGCAGCTCGTCGGGCCGGTCGATCCCGACGCCCGCGGCGGGCAGGATGCGCGGGTCGCCGGAGACGTAGCCGGTGTGGTGGAACTGCACGATGACTCCCTCGTCACGAACGTGCGGGCGACGTTATCATCGACCCGTCCGGCCCGTTCGAGCCGGTGCTCGCAAAAGGGGCACGAAGCGCGGAGCGCGAGACACACACGGAATCCGTCCGTCGTCTCGAGAGGCTCCCGCCATGTCCACCGTCTCCGCGCACGTCGCCGCGGCGCTCTCGCGCCGCATCACGTCGGTCTTCGGCGTCATGGGCAACGGCAACGCCCACTTCCTCGACGCGCTCGAGACCTCGACGACGACGCGCTTCGTCGCCGTGCGGCACGAGGCCGCGGGGGTCGTGGCCGCCGACGCGCACCATCGCGCGGGCGGCGGCCTCGCGGCGGCGACGGCGACCTACGGCGCGGGCTTCACCAACACCCTCACGGCACTCGCCGAGTCGGTGCTCGCGCGCGTGCCGCTCGTGCTCGTCGTCGGCGACGAGCCCACGTCGGGCCCGCGACCCTGGGACGTCGACCAGATCGCGCTCGCCTCGGCGGTCGGGGCGCGCACCTACACGGCGGGGCACGACGATGCCGCCGCGACGGCGATCATCGCGGTCGAGCACGCGCTCGCCTACCGGGTGCCGACGGTGCTCGCGCTCCCCCACGACGTCGCGTCGCGCGAGGCGGGGCCCGTGCCTGGCATCCCGGAACCCGTGGTGCCCGCGCCGCTCGCACCCTCTGAGTTCACGCGCGCGGTCGTCCGCGACC
>JAEWKY010000210.1 GCA_023457615.1 Actinomycetes bacterium
GATCGCGCGCTCGTCGCCTCCCGGCTCGTCCACGGGTCGAGTCCGGCCAGCCCCGGCACGTCGGGCAGCAGCGCGGCGCTGCCCGTCGCGATCGCGACGGCGTGCCGCGCGAGGTACTCCGTCTCGCCGCCGTCGGACGCGGTGACGACCACCCGGCGCTCGCCGGCGAGGCGTCCGTGGCCGCGGACGACCTGGATGCCGGCGCCCTCCGCCCACGACACCTGCGACGCGTCGTCCCAGTCGTGGGTGATGGCGTCGCGGCGCGCGAAGACCTCGGCCGGGTCGACGTCGCCGCCCGGGCCGACGCCCCTCACCGCACGGGCCGCTCGCGTCGCGGCGCCCGCCCGGAGGAGCGCCTTGGACGGCATGCACGCCCAGTAGGAGCACTCGCCGCCGACGAGCTCGGACTCGACCATGGCGACGGTCAGCCCGCCCTGCACCGCGCGATCCGCGACGTTCTCGCCGACCGCGCCGGCTCCGATGACGACGACGTCGACCTCGCGGCGTTCCATGCCGCTCAGGCTACGCCGCGGGCGTGCGCTCCGGCTCGGGCACGATGCGCATCCCGAGCGTCGTGTTGGCGGAATCGATGAGCTCGTCGAGCCAGACCCTGTTGATGTCGTGCGACGGGGTGTCGAAGTCGAAGCGCAGCGTCGACGAGGCGTTGACCCAGAGGGTCGAGCGGCCGTCGCCCTTCGCGGCGTCGAGGGTCAGCGCGAAGCTCTCGTTGCGTCGCAGCTTCGCGAGCACCACGAGCTCCACGTGGGCGAGCGTCCGGTCATCGATCTCGTAGGTCGCCGGGGGCGAACCGTAGTGCAACTGTCCCATCGAGGCGATCCTACGGGTCGGAAGAATTTTCGCCGCTACCCTTGCGCTCGTGGCCATCGTGAACCGACTGACCGTCGACGGACGGGATTACTTCCTCCCCGAGCCCGTCACGGAGCTCAAGAACCAGATCCTCTCCGCGATCCAGGCCGGCGGCGGCTACGTCAACATCCCGCCGCTGCGCGGAGGGCCGGGCATCGACATCCTCTTCTCGCCGGGCATGCCCGTGACGTGGTCGCAGATCGACGTCGGCGAGAGCGCCGTGCCGTCGTCGGAGTCCGACGCGCACGTGACCGAGACGCCGGACGAGTTCGGCATCTGACCGCGTCGACCGCGGCGTCCGGGCGGCGCGGCGCGGCGGCGCGACGGTCAGCCGACGCGCGCTCAGCCGGCGCGCGCGAGGAGCGGCTCGACCTCGTCGACCGGCAGCGGCGGCGAGAAGTAGTAGCCCTGCGCGCGGTCGCAGCCCCAGGCGACGGCGCGGTCGAAGTGCTCGACCGTCTCGATCCCCTCGGCGACGACGCAGGCCTCGCGGTCGCGGGCGATCTCGAGGCACTCGCGCACGAGATCGTCGACCCGGGCCGACTCGTCGTGCACGAGCGACTTGTCGATCTTGACCTCGGTGATCGGCAGGCGCCGCACGAGGTCGAGCGAGGTGTGCCCCGTGCCGAAGTCGTCGATCGACACGCCCACACCGCCGTCGATGAGTGCCGCGAGGGTCGTCGCCTCGTCGCGCTCGTAGGTGATCTCCGGTGACTCGGTGATCTCGACCGTCATCGCGAAGCGCGGCAGCTCGAGCTCGCGCAGGCGCGACAGCACGCTCGCGGCGAACTCGGGGACGAGCTCGGAGGGCGACACGTTGAGCGAGAGCCCCACCTCGACGCCGCGCGAGTGCCAGTCGGCGACGCGGCGTCCGGACTCGTCGAGCATGAACCGGCCGACGTCCGAGATGAGCCCGTACTGCTCGGCGATGTCGATGAACTGGCCCGGCAGCAGGAGGCCCTGCTCGGGGTGGAGCCAGCGGCAGAGGGCCTCGACGGCGACGACGCGCCCGGTCTTCAGGTCGTACTGCGGCTGGAAGAACGCGGTCAGCTCGCCCGCGACGAAGGCGTGGCGGAGCTGTCCCGCCAGATCGGTCGCGGAGCGCGACACATCACCCTCATGCACCGATCCAGATTCGGCCGCGTTCGGGTCACGGTCAACGCGGGACTTTTCGTCCATTGCGTGCGTATACTACGCGGCCCCTCGCAGAACGGAAGCCCCGCGCGCGGGCGATTCGCCTTCGGATTCGGTCGCGTTATGCTCCGCTTGATGGGCACCCTGACGTACGACTCGAAACTCGCCGTCTCCTTCGACGACCGCATCCTGGCGCACCTCCAGGTCGTCATCTGGTCGAAGCTGCGACGCGGCGAGCACTTCTCCTTCACCTGGACCGAGCCGTCGCGCAGCGGCTTCGGACGCACGTCGATCTGGCTCGCGCCGAGCATCCCGCTCACGTTCGAGTACTTCGGCGGGCGACAGCCGCGGCTCAACCCCGAGTGGGTGCAGATCCTGAGCAAGTCGGCGAACTCGCCCGGCGGGCTCGTGCTGACGCCGGAGCCGGCCGAGAAGGACCCGCCCGCGGTGTAGGGGACCCGCCCGCGGCGTAGGAGCGGCCCGCGGGGCGCTGTCAAGCCCCCGTCCCGATCGGCGACCGCGTCGTACCGTTCCTGGCATGACACTTCAGCTCCCCGACACCGACAGCGATGTCGGTTCCGAGGTGCGCTGGATGAGCCCCGCGACAGGTCTGTGGGTGGCGACCCGCCGCGGTGAACACGCCGGAATGGTCGAGAGACTCGACGGCACGTACCACGCGAGGAGCGCCCGCGGCCGTGCGCTCGGTTCGTTCCCGGATCTCGACTCAGCGCTCTCCGTCGTCGACGGAGGAGACGAGGTCCTCCCGGGCGCTCCTCGCGGTGCGAAGGCCCTGCTGATCGCGATCCACGGCGGTGCTGCCGCGGTCGCGCTCGGTCTCGCCGTCGCGCTCCTCCGATGACTCCCCTGCATCCGGCGAGCACCGGTTCCCCGATCTCCGTCTGGTTCGTCGACGGGGTGCCCCTGCGGCTCCTCAGCGGCGACACCAGGTTCCGAGTGATCGGCGAGCCGAAGTGCGCCGACATCAACGGGGAGCGCTACTGGAGGGTCCGGGCGCGCGGTCAGGACGGGAGCACGGGTTTGTTCGATCTCAAGCAAGACGGCAGCGGGTGGGTGCTCGCGGGCGTCGGCGACGACTCCGTCCGGACGGTCACCCGGTGAGCGGCGGGGCGCCCGCAGCCCCGCAGAGCTGGCCCGGAGCGGCGTATCCGCTCGGGGCCACGTTCGACGGCAACGGCACCAACTTCGCGCTCTTCAGCGAGGGCGCCGAGCGCGTCGAGCTCTGCCTGATCGCCGACGACGGCGCCGAGACGCGCGTCGAGGTGACCGAGGTCGACGCCTACGTCTGGCACGCCTACCTCCCCGGCGTGCAGCCCGGCCAGCGCTACGGCTACCGCGTGCACGGCCCCTGGGACCCGGCGAACGGGCAGCGCTTCAACCCGAGCAAGCTGCTGCTCGACCCGTACGCGAAGGCGACCGCGGGCGACATCCGGTGGGGGCAGTCGCTGTTCTCCTACCCCTTCGGCGACGAGGACGGCCGCAACGACGACGACTCCGGCCCGGACATGATGCACGGCGTCGTCGTGAACCCGTTCTTCGACTGGACGGGCGACGTCGCGCCGCGCATCCCCTACAAGGACACCGTCATCTACGAGGCGCACGTCAAGGGCCTCACGATGACGCACCCGGAGGTGCCGGACGAGCTGCGCGGCACGTACGGCGGGCTCGCGCATCCCGCGGTCATCGCGCACCTGCAGAAGCTCGGCATCACGGCGATCGAGCTCATGCCCGTGCACCAGTTCGTGAACGACTCGACCCTGCAGGACAAGGGCCTCTCGAACTACTGGGGCTACAACACGATCGGGTTCTTCGCGCCGCACGCCGGGTATTCGACCGGCAGAGGCGGGTCGGGCGTACCCGGCCAGCAGGTGCAGGAGTTCAAGGGGATGGTGCGCGCCCTGCACGCGGCGGGCATCGAGGTGATCCTGGATGTCGTCTACAACCACACCGCGGAGGGCAACCACCTCGGCCCGACGCTCTCGATGCGCGGCATCGATAACGCGTCGTACTACCGCCTCGTCGAGGACGATAAGCGGTACTACATGGATTACACGGGCACGGGCAACTCGCTCAACGTCGGCAACCCGCACGCGCTGCAGCTCATCATGGACTCGCTGCGCTACTGGGTGCTCGAGATGCACGTCGACGGGTTCCGCTTCGACCTCGCCGCGACGCTCGCGCGCGAGTTCTACGAGGTCGACCGGCTCGCGACGTTCTTCGAGCTCGTGCAGCAGGACCCGGTGGTGAGCCAGGTGAAGCTCATCGCCGAGCCGTGGGACGTCGGGCCCGGCGGGTACCAGGTGGGCAACTTCCCGCCGCAGTGGACGGAGTGGAACGGCAAGTACCGCGACACCGTGCGCGACTTCTGGCGCGGCGAGCCCGCGACCCTCGGCGAGTTCGCCTCGCGGGTCACCGGGTCGGCCGACCTCTACCAGCAGGACGGCCGGCGCCCGGTCGCGTCGATCAACTTCGTGACCGCGCACGACGGGTTCACGCTGCGCGACCTCGTGTCGTACGACGAGAAGCACAACGACGCGAACGGCGAGGACGGCAGCGACGGCGAGAGCCACAACAGGTCGTGGAACTCAGGGACCGAGGGCGAGACCGAGGATGCCGACATCCTGGCCCTGCGCGCGCGGCGGCAGCGCAACATCCTCGCGACGCTGCTGCTCTCGCAAGGGGTGCCGATGGTGCTGCACGGGGACGAGCTCGGCCGCACCCAGCGGGGCAACAACAACGTCTACGCGCAGGACTCGGAGCTCTCCTGGGTGGACTGGGAGCACGCCGACCGCGGGCTCGTCGAGTTCACCGCGGCGCTCATCCGGCTGCGTCGCGAGCACCCCACGTTCCGGCGCGCCCGGTTCTTCGACGGGCACCCGGTCAAGCGCGGCGGCGCGGGCGACCCGTGGCCCGACCTCGAGTGGCTGCGGCCGTCGGGCGAGCTCATGCAGCCCGACGACTGGGATGCCGGCTTCGGCAAGGCGATCGGCATGTTCCTCAACGGGCAGGGCATCCACGGCCGCGGCCCGCGCGGGGAGCGCATCGTCGACCGGCACTTCCTCATCTGGTTCTCGGCCGACGCCGCCGACCTCGAGGTCGTCCTCCCCGACGCGTTCGACGGTCTCACGTGGGACGTCGTCGTCGACACGAGCGGCTCCGACGTCGACCGTGAGCCGCTCGCGGGCGGCGACCGGCTCACGATGTCGCCGCACTCGCTCGTGGTGCTGCGCGAGCACGTCGAGCCCGAGGTGGGCGACGCGGCGGTGAGCGCGACCCTCACTCCGATCGGGACGGAGACGCCGTGACGCGCGTGCCGGTCTCGACCTACCGGTTGCAGGTGACGGGCGAGTTCCCGCTCGACGCCGTCGCGGAGGTCGCCGACTACGTGCACGAGCTCGGCGCGGACTGGCTCTACCTCTCGCCGCTCCTCGCCGCGACGCCCGGATCGACGCACGGCTACGACGTGGTCGACCACGGCCGGGTCGACCACGAGCGCGGCGGCCCCGAGGGACTCGCCCGCGCGTCCGCCCGCGCCCGCGCGCTCGGGCTCGGCGTGCTGGTCGACATCGTGCCCAACCACGTCGGCGTGGGCATCCCGCGCGCCAACGCGTGCTGGTGGGAGCTGCTGCGCCTCGGCCGCACGTCGCGCGGCGCCCACTTCTTCGACGTCGACTGGGACGCGGGGGAGGGGCGGCTGCGCCTGCCGGTGCTCGGCGAGAGCCTCGAGGACGCCGCCGCCTCGGGCGTGCTCCGCGTCGAGGGCGACGAGCTGCGCTACCACGACCACCGCTTCCCGCTCGCGCCGGAGACGGCGGGCGACGACGTGCTCGCCGTGCATGCCGCGCAGCACTACGAGCTCGTGCACTGGACCCGCGCCGACGCCGAGCTCAACTACCGCCGGTTCTTCGCGGTCAACGAGCTCGCCGCGGTGCGCGTCGAGCTTCCGGAGGTGTTCGACGAGACGCACCGGGAGATCCTCCGGTGGGTGCGCGAGGGTCTCGTCGACGGCCTGCGGGTCGACCACCCCGACGGGCTCGCCGATCCCGGGGGCTACCTCGACCGGCTCGCCGAGGCGACGGGCGGCGCCTACGTGCTCGTCGAGAAGATCCTCGAGGGCGGGGAATCGCTCCCGCCGTTCTGGGCCACCGCCGGCACGACGGGCTACGACGCGCTCGCCGAGCTCGACCGCGTGCTCGTCGATCCCGCCGGCCGCGCCGTGCTCGAGGACCTCGACGTGCGACTCCGCGGCGAGCGCCGCGCGTGGGGCGACCTCATCCACGACACCAAGCGCGGCGTCGCGGACGGCATCCTGCGCTCGGAGGTGCTGCGGCTCACGCGCGATCTCCTCGCCGAGGACGCCGGCGTCGGGGCGCCCGAGGAGCTCGCGGATGCTCTCGCCGAGCTCCTCGCGTGCTTCCCCGTCTACCGCTCCTACCTGCCGTACGGCGCCGAGCACCTCGGGCGGGCGGTCGCCGAGGCCGTGCGGCGCCGTCCCGACCTCCGCTCGGCGATCGCCGTGGCCGCCGAGGCGCTGCGCGATCCGTCGCGCCGGGTCGCAGTGCGCTTCCAGCAGACGTCGGGGATGGTCATGGCGAAGGGGGTGGAGGACACGGCGTTCTACCGCGTCTCGCGCCTCGCCTCCCTCACCGAGGTCGGCGGCGACCCCGACGAGTTCGCGATCTCGGTCGACGGGTTCCACGCGCGGCAGCAGGCCCGGCTCGCCGCGCTGCCCGGCTCGATGACGACGCTCTCGACGCACGACACCAAGCGCGGCGAGGACACCCGCGCGCGCATCTCCGCGCTCGCCGAGGTGCCGCGGGAGTGGGCGGCGTTCCTCGCCCGGCGTCGCGCGACGCACGACCTCGGCGACGGTCCGTTCGAGAACCTCCTCTGGGAGTCGATCGTCGGCTCGTGGCCGCGCGAGCGCGAGGCGCTCCACGCCTACGCCGAGAAGGCGGCGCGCGAGGCCGGCACGTCGACGACCTGGACCCGCCCCGACGAGCTCTTCGAGGAGCGGATGCACGCGCTCGTCGACGCCGTGTTCGACGATGCCGCCGCGCGCGCCGACGTCGAGGAGATGGTCGCGCGGCTCGAGCCGGCCGGATGGTCGAACGGGCTCGCCGCGAAGCTCCTGCAGCTCGCGGGGCCGGGCGTGCCCGACGTGTACCAGGGCAGCGAGCTGTGGGAGCGGTCGCTCGTCGATCCCGACAACCGCCGCCCCGTCGACTTCGCCGAGCGCCGCGCGGTGCTCGCACGGCTCGACGCGGGGGAGCTGCCGACGGTCGGTCCGGACGGCGCGGCCAAGCTGCTCGTGACCTCCCGCACCCTGCGTGCCCGTCGCGACCGTCCCGCGCTCTTCGACCGCTACGTGCCGCTGCCG
>JAEWKY010000211.1 GCA_023457615.1 Actinomycetes bacterium
CTCACGCCCCGGGCCGAGGGCGGGCACGGCCTGCGGCTCGTCGGCGGCGAGCTCGTGCCGCGACGCGACGAGGGCGTGGGATGGCCGACCCGGCTGCTGCTGCGCGGTGCCGTGCACCTGGCCGAGGCGTTCGGCCGCGTGCGCTCCGGCAACCGGTCGCCCGAGTACCTCGGGCCCTACCTGATGGCGGCGGGCTGCAACGTCGGCATCGCCGCCGAGCTCTACCTCGCGGCGGGCGGCTTCCCGCGCACGAGGATCGAGGATCTGCACGAGGATCGCGCCCTCGTCAACGCGGTGCGGCGCCTCACCCGCGACTACGCCCGGCGCTCCGACGTCGTCGTGTTCGGCTCGTCGCGGCGCGTGCGCGCGTGGGGGCTGAGGAACACCCTGCTCTGGTACAAGGATCATGCCTACCGGCCGGAGCACGTGGACATCCGATGAGCGTCGTCACCGCGCGGAGCTGGGAGGAGCGCGTGATGCGCGCGGCGCATCCCGTCGCGTATCCGCTGCTCTCGGCGATGCGCGGGCCGGTGCGGCGTGTCCCGGGGCTCGGCGTGCTCGTCAAGGACGCGGCCCTGCTGCGCGCGACGCTGCTCGACACGGCGGGGTTCACGAAGAACGGTCCCGGCGCACCGAGCGACCTCTGGACTCCCGTGCTCGGACCCTCGGTGCTGCTCAACATGGAGGGGGAGGAGCACGGCGCGCTGCGACGCAAGCTCGCGCCCCTCTTCGCGCCGTCGTTCGTGGATGCTCTCGTCGCCGACTCGCTCGGAGAGGCCACCCGCTCCCTCGCCGACGCCCTCGCCCGCGGCGGGCGCGTCGACCTCGTCGCGCACTCGCGCCGCTCGGCCTCGGCGGTCATCGCGAAGCTCGTCGGACTCGACGAGGAGGTCGTCGACGACGAGCTCTTCCGCCGGGTCTCGGCGATCACGGGCTTCGTCACGCTCGCCCGCCCACGGCTCACGCCTCGGCAGCTCGGCGTCGCGCGCGGCGTCCTCGCGGAGCTCGGCGCGCACGCGGCGAGGGCGTACGCGGGCGACGAGTCGACGGTGCCCGGGCGGATGCGCGCCCTCGGCCTCGACGAGCGCGAAGCCCTCGGGGCGGTCGGGGCGTTCGTGCTGACCGGCACCGAGACGATCGTGTCGTACGTGCCCCGGCTCGCCGCCATCCTCGTCGACTCCGGGTGGCTGCCGCGGCTCGCGACCTCCCCGGAGCTCGTGGACGCCGCCGTCGCCGAGGGGCTGCGGGTGACGACGCCGTCGCCGATGATGCTGCGCTCCGTCGTCGAGCCGCGCACGCTCGGCGGCGTCGCGCTCCGGCCCGGCGACCGCGTGCTGCTCGGCACCTACTGGGCGAACCGCGCGCTCGGCGAGTTCGACCCCGAGGCCAACCCGGCCGCCCAGCTCAAGCAGCTCTGGTTCGGTGCCGGCGCGCACTACTGCCTCGGCGCCCCGCTCGCGATGGCGCAGATCCGGCTCACCGTCGGAGCCCTGCTCGCGAACCCCTCGCTGCGCATCGCGGCCCGCACCCCGTCGCGCGGCGTGCTCATCCCGTCGTATTCGCGTCTCGAGCTGGAGCGCGGATGACCCTTCGACAGGCTCGGGACGGCGCGGACCTCGTGGATGCCGTGCTCGCCTCGTGCGACGCCCGCGGTGCCGGGCTCGCGATCGGCGACCTCTCCTACGCCGAGCTCGGGCAGCGCATCCGCGCCACCGCCGCGGGGCTCGTCGGTCTCGGCCTCGAGCGCGGCGACCGGGTGCTGTTCTCGGTGCGCCCCGGGCCGGACGCGGTCGTGCTCGCCCTCGGCATCGTGCACGCCGGCGGCACCGTCGTCTTCGCCGACCCCGGCGCGGGGGAGTCGCTGTTCCGCGCTCGGATGGCGCTCGCGGTGCCCCGCTGGGTGGCGGCGGAGTCGCTGCTCTACCTCGCCTCGACGCCGCTGCTGCGCCCGCTGGCCCGGCGGCGCGGCCTCGACCTGCCCGACTACGCCCGCCTCGTGCCCGACGCCCGCCACCTCTACGCCGGCCCGTGGCTCCCCGGCGTCCCGCGAGGAGCCGTCGCCCTCCGCGGGTTGAGTGCCGGCGCAGCCGGTGCGTCGAAAGCCCCCGTGGGTGACTCGGAGGTGGGGCTCGATGCACCCCGCTCCGCGGGGCGCTCGACCGACGCGTCGGACGAGGCGCTCATCGTGTTCACGTCGGGCACCACGGAGGCGCCGCGCGCCGTCGTGCACACCCGCGCCTCGCTCGGCGCGGGCCTCGGCGGGATCGCGGCGGCGATGCGCCCCGGCCGGCGGGTGCTCACCGACCAGCTCATGGTCGGCATCCCGGCCCTCATCGCGGGGGCGCACTGGACGCTGCCGCCGCCCGGCCTCGACCCGGGCGCGCGGCCCGAGGCCTACCTGCCGCTGCTCGCCGACGCCGACGTGCTCTTCGCCTCCCCGGCGGCGATGGATGCCCTCCTCCGCGCGATGCAGGGGAGCCCGCCGGGGCTCGAGACGATCATCCTCGGCGGGGCGCCCGTGCTGCGACCGCTGCTCGAACGCCTCCGGGCGACGTTCCCCGAGGCCGCGATCCGCGCAGTGTACGGGATGACCGAGATCCTGCCCGTGGCGATCGCCGACGGCGCCGAGAAGCTCGCGCGTTCCGACGCCGACGGCGACTGGGTCGGTCCGCTCGTGCCGGGTGTCGTCGCCCGCATCGACGCGGGCGAGCTCGTGCTCGCGGGACCCTCCAGGGCGTCGTACCTCGGCGAGCCCCCGACGGCCGAGGTGCGCACCGGCGACCTCGCCCGCATCGACGCCGACGGGCTGACACTGCTCGGACGGAAGAAAGACATGTTCATCCGCGGCACGCAGAACGTCTATCCCGGACTCTACGAGCCGGTGATCGCGTCGCTGCCGGGGGTGCGCGAGGCCGTGCTCACGGGCGTGCCCGACGAGATCGGCGACGACCGTCTCGTGCTGCTGATCGTCCCCGACGGGCCGACGCCGACATCCCTCGACCCGCGGCACCCGCTCGCGTCGACCGTCGCCCGGGCCCTGCCGGGTCTCATCGACGCCGGGGTCATCCCGGACGCGGTGTTCGTTTCTCCGGAGCTTCCCCGCCGAGGTCGGTCGCAGAAGCTCGACCGGGCGGAGATCGTCCGGCGACTCTCCGGAGAAGCGCACAGGATCTCCGGAGAAACGTCGTGAGGATCGCCGTCACGGGAGCGTCGGGATTCCTCGGCGGCGCCATCGCCTCCGCCCTCGCCGACGCGCACCACGAGGTCGTCGGCTTCGGCCGTCGACCGCACGGCTGGTCGCATCCCGCCGCCCGCTACCGTGTGTGGGACCTCGACGACGGGCCGCTCAAGGCCGACCGCGACTTCGAGGCCGTCGTGCACTGCGCGGCGCTCGCCGACGACTGGGCGCCGCTGCCGCTCGCGCTGCGGGCGAACCGCGACGGCACCCGCACGGTCGTGCGGAGCTTCCCGGGCTCCCGCATCGTGCACGTCTCCACCTCGAGCGTCTACGACGCGTTCGTGCCGAGCGTCGACGTGCACGAGTCGGCGTTCCCGGTGCGGCGGTTCCTCTCGCCCTACTCGGAGTCGAAGACGCTGGCCGAGTTCGAGCTCGCGGGAACGGATGCCGTCATCCTGCGTCCGCACGCGGTGTACGGCCCGGGAGATACGACACTGCTGCCCCGCCTGCTCGCGGCCGTGCGCGGCGGCCGCCTCGTGCTTCCTGAGGGCGCCGAGGTGCGGCACTCGCTCACGCACGTCGACAACGTCGTGCATGCGGTGAGCCGGGCGCTCGACCGCACCGTCGCGCGCGGCACGTTCAACGTCGCCGACGACGCCCCCGTCGTGCTCGCCGACGTGCTGCGGGAGTTCCTCCGCCGACGCGGGGTGCGCGCGCGGCTGTCGTCGATCCCGTACCGCTCGGCGTTCGCGCTCGCGGCGTCGCTCGAGGCCGCGGCCCGGGTGCGACGGCGGCGTCCGGCGCTCACCCGCTACGCCGTGAGCCAGGTCGGGATGGAGCGCACGCTCGACCTCACGGCGGCGCGTGACAAGCTCGGGTATCGGCCGACGCCGACGAGTCTGGAGGGGGCGGAGACGTGGTGATCCTGCTTCCCGTCGACCCCGAGGACCTCCCGCGCGTGCGCGGCGTGCTCGACGGCTCGATCGAGCCTTCCGCCCCGCGGCCGGCCGTGACGGTCGTGCTCGTGCGCGACGGCGCGGAGGGTCTCGAGGTGCTGCTGCTGCGCCGCAACCCGCGGCTCGCATTCGCCCCCGGGCGGCACGTGTTCCCGGGCGGCTCGGTCGACCCGTCGGACACCGAGGCCGTCCCGTGGCGCGGAGCCGCGGCATCCGAGCCCCACCTCGCGACGGCCGGTGTGCGGGAGACGTTCGAGGAGTGCGGGGTGCTGCTCGCCGTCGACTCGTCGGGGCGGCCCGCGGTCGTCGATCGCGGCGACGGCAGCTGGGAGCACGACCGCGTCGCCCTCGAGTCGGCGAGCGTCTCCCTCGGCTCGGTGCTGCGGCGTCGCGGGCTCGCGCTCGACCGCGGCCTGCTGACGCCGGTCGCGCACTGGGTGACGCCGATCGCCGAGAAGCGCCGGTTCGACACCCGTTTCCTGCTCGCGGCGCTGCCCGAGGGGCAGCAGACGTGGGAGATCGTCGGCGAGTCCGACCAGCAGGAGTGGATGCGTCCCGCCGAGGCCCTCGATCGGGACCTGCCGATGCTGCCGCCGACGCGCGCGGTGCTGAGGGAGCTCCTCGCCGACTCGACGGTCGCCGAGGCGAGGGCGCGACCGCGCGTGCTCGAGCGCATCCAGCCGGGGGTGCGCCTCGACGGCAACCGCCTCGAGCTTCTGCTCCCCTAGCGCGTCATCAGGCGCTTCGCGACCGAGCGGGTGCCGATTGCGAGCACGACGAGCAGCACGCCGCTCACGATCGCGTAGGCGCCGATCGTCCAGACGAGCGCCTGCACGGCACCGCCCGGGTCGAGCGTCGCGATCGCGACGAGCGCGACACCGAAGAGCACCGCGAGCGCCGACGTGACGTAGGCCCACGTCTTGCGACCGCCATCCGCCATCGCGTGCGCCGCCGGGAAGCCCGGCACCCCGACGAAGATCGACCAGAACGCGATCAGGTAGGTGATGAGCAGCGCGCCGAAGAAGCCCGTGAGCATCGGGAAGAAGGCGGCGATCACGCCGGCGAGCACCGACAGGATGCCGGACACCAGCAGCCAGCCCCAGCGCGTCGACCGCGATCGCACGCGCAGCGCGTGCGCGATGCCCACGACCCCGTCGACGATCGAGTACGCCGCGAACAGGATCGCGAGCGCGACGAGGGTCACGTCGGGCGAGACGACGAAGACCAGGATGCCGAAGACGATCGCCGCGACGCCGCGCAGCAGCACCATCCACCAGATGGCCTTGCCGACGGCGGCGAGGCCGGGCGCGGCGAGGCCGGGCAGGTCGGGGTCGGGGCGCGGGCTGGCGGAGGCGGCGTCGGTCATGGCGCCGAGCCTAGTGACGCCCGTCCGCCCGGACCAGGCTCAGCGCGTACTCGACGAAGGCGGCCTTGCCGGGGCTCGTGTCGTCGACATCGGCATCCACCCCGCGGATCAGCAGCTCGAAGAGCCCTTCGTTGACGTCGTCGAGCTGGTCGTGCGGAGCCGTCAGCGCGGCCCCCGCCGAGACGGCGGAGAGCACGGCGGCGAGGTCGTCGGCGTCGACGTCGGGGCGCACCATCCCGACCTCCTGCATGCGTCGGATGAACTCTCCGCGCGTGCCGACCGCGGGCACGTAGGTGAAGCCGTGCGTGGAGCGCATGATCGTGTTGAGCCCGTCGCGATCGGCGAGGTACAGCGCGCGCACGAGCGGTCGCTCGTAGATGGCGGGCAGGGTGTAGCGGTAGATGCGCGAGAGCAGCCCGCCGCGCGGGTCGCGCTCGAGGTCGTCGAGCAACGCGGTCCAGAGTGCGGTGAACTCGCGGTTCAGCATGGCGACGAGGAGGTCCTCGAGCGACCCGAAGCGAGCCAGCACGTCGTCGGGCGAGACGTTCGCCTGATGCGCGATGCGCGGGATCGAGATGGCATCGAAGCCGTCCTCGATGACGAGGTGCGAGGCCGCGTCGAGCAGCTCGTCCTGTGCCGACCGCGTCACGGCGTGCTCCCTTCCCCCGAGCGACAGCCTATGTCGGTAGTCCTCCCCACGTCCGCGCCCCGGGGTTCCACGCCAGGTGGTCGTCGGGTGAATCGGGATGTGGATAGCCCCGGGGCGGAATCCGGGGCGTGGGTACGGTGGTCGGCATGCGGACCAGGACCCTGCGTGCGGCACTCGGCATCGCGATGCTCGTCGCCCTCACCGGATGCGTCGACGGCGACCCGCTGCCGACGCTTCCCCCGACCCCCACCTCGACGCCCGTCTTCGCCTCGGAGGAGGAGGCGCTCGCCGCCGCGGAGGCGGCGTATGAGGCCTACAACGAGATGTCGAACACCATCGCGGCTGAAGGAGGGCGTGATCCAGAGCGAATCGAACCATTCGTCACTCCGAACTACCTCCCCTCCGAAGTTGACACCTACGACTACTACCGAGTAAATGGCCTCCATCTAGAAGGTGGAGTGCGAGTCGCTCGTCTGTCGCTACAGCAGTACCTGGAATTAGATGGTTCCGCCGAGGTGGCGGTCTACGTATGCCTTGACGTGCTCGCGGCTCGAGTTATCGACAACAGCGGCGTAGACGTAACCCCACGAGATCGCGACGACGTGATTCCGCTCGAGGTCGTATTTGTCGGGGTTTCACGGGATGAACTCAAGATCGATAGAAGCGACCAATGGTCCGACTCATCATTCTGCTCGTAGCTCTCGGGGTGGCGTCGCTCGGGGCCGCGCCCGCCCTCGCCGCGAGTTTCGAGTGCGGGTCGGCCAGTTCGGCGCTAGGCTGCCCAAACGTTTCGGGCAAGGTGACCGAGCAATCGGTAGTTGTTAGCGGAGCCCAGAGCTCTCCTGGAACGGACTCGAACGCGGGGCCGGGAAGCGGCAGCCCGCCAGCTCCTGCAGATGGGATCGGGCGCGGCCTCGGCCCGCTCCAGGACGGCGGCGGAGTCCGGTACGACCCGGTGACGTGCTCGATCATGACCCGGAACGACCCGATCTGCCTTCCCGACGAGCCCGGCGAGTCCACGCCGGCGATCACGATCCGCGACCTCGCGTCATTCGTCCCGACGCCCGGCCGCCAGCAGATGCAGCCCGACGGCTGGACCGTCGCGGGGCTCGACACGAACTTCTACGCGATCACCGAGCAGCACGTCGTCGCCGGGACTCTCCTCGGACGCCCCGCCGAGGTGCGTTTCACGCCGACGGCGTTCCATTGGGACTACGGCGACGGCGCGGTCGCGACCAAGGGCACGAAGGGCGGCACCTGGGCGGCACTCGGGATCGACGAGTTCGATCCGACCCCGACGTCGCACGTGTACGAGCGGCTCGACGATTACACGATCTCGCTGTCCATCGCCTTCGCCGCCGAGTACCGCTTCGACGGCAGCCCGTGGCGGGCCGTCGTCGGTGAGATCACGCTGCCGGCGAACGACCTGCACCTGCGGGTCGGCACGGCGAAGACCGTGCTCGTCGAACACGACTGCCTCGCGAACCCCGCGGGGCCGGGATGCTGACGATCCGCTCATGACCGCCGATTAGGCTCCCAGCGCGGCCATAAACAACCCACAGGATCCGGCGGGATGCTGGCTGCGCCGAAAGGAGCACTCGATGTCCGAGTCAGACCTGAACCCCGCCCCCCGCCCCCGTCGCCCCCGCGCGACCCCCACCACTCCGGCCGGTCCCCCCGAGACGAGCGAGACGCCTGCCGCGCCCGCTGCTCCCCGCACCCGCAAGCCCATCGTCCGCGCGGCCCGGCCGTCCGTCGAGCAGAGCGCGG
>JAEWKY010000212.1 GCA_023457615.1 Actinomycetes bacterium
ACGACGAAGCCGGCCGCGATGGTCGCGGCGGCGGTGATGCCGAAGATGACGAGCACGCCGACCGTGATTCCGGTGCGGTGAGCGACGAGCTTGTCCGTGGGGGTCGTGGACATGGGCGGGTACCTCCCTGATCGAGTTGAGGCACCCTAGCAGTGCGATTCGACCCGTGACCAGGGATTTTCTCCGAGCGATCCTCAGGGTCAGCCGAGGCGGCCGTCGCCGGGGCGTCCGACGCGGAACCAGCGGTAGCCGTAGGCGTCGAGCTCGAGCGACACCCGGCCGGCGTCGGGCTCGATCCGCGCGTCGCCGAGCAGGTCGACGAGCACCGTGCCCTCGGGCTCGTCGCCGAGCGCGAAGTCGACGGTCGCCGGGTTCTCGGCGAAGTTGTGCAGGCCGAGGAAGCGCCCGAGGTCGCTCCGCAGCGTGTGCACGAGCACGGCGGGGGCATCCTGCTCGACGATCTCGAGCGCGCCCCAGCCGATCTCGGCCGACTGCCGGTAGCGCGCGGCGAGCCGGCGGACGTGCTGCAGGAGCGACGCCTCGTCGTCCCGCTGGGCGACCACGTTGACGTGCTGCGGCGCCCACCCGTTGCCGGGAGGCCGCGCGACGAGCCGACGCGCCGGCGCGGTCGAGAAGCCGCCGTTCGCGGTCGCGTCCCACTGCATCGGCGTGCGCACCGACTCCCGCCCCTCGATCTCCGGGTTCTCGCCCATGCCGATCTCCTCGCCGTAGAAGAGCACGGGCGTGCCGGGGAGGCAGAACAGCAGGCTGTAGAGCATGCGGATGCGGCGCGGGTCGCCCTCGAGCATCGGCGGCACGCGGCGCGTGATGCCGCGACCGTAGATGCGCTGCGACTCGTCGGGGGCGAAGGCGGCGAACACCTCGTCGCGCTCGGCGTCGGAGAGCTTGTCGAGCGTGAGCTCGTCGTGGTTGCGCACGAAGTTCGCCCACTGGGACTCGGTCGCGGTCGCGGGCCGCTGCCGCAGCGCCTGCACGAGGGGCGCCGGGTCGCGCCGCGCGAGCGAGAGCCACAGCGCCTGCATCCCGACGAAGTCGAACTGCATCGAGAGCTCCGAGCCCTCGGCGCCGCCGAAGTAGTCGAGCTGCTCCGGGTAGGGGAGGTTCACCTCGCCGAGGAGGATCGCCTCGCTCGAGCGGCGTTGCAGGAAGCGCCGGAGATCGCGGAGGAACTCGTGCGGATCGCCGAAGTCCATCCCGGCGTCGGGCGCGAGCAGGAAGGGCACGGCGTCGACGCGGAAGCCGCTCACACCGAGCTGCAGCCAGAAGCCGATCGTCTTCGCGATCTCGTCGCGCACGCGCGGGTTCGCGACGTTGAGGTCGGGCTGATGGCGGTAGAACGAGTGGAGGAAGTACTCGCCCGTCTTCTCGTCGAGCTCCCAGACGGAGGTCTCCTCGCCCGGGAACACGGCGTGGGCGCTCTTCTTCGGCTTGTCCTTGCGCCAGACGTAGAAGTCGCGGAACGGGTTGTCGACGCTCTTCCGCGCCTCGCGGAACCACGGATGCCGGTCGGACGTGTGGTTGACGACGAGGTCGACGATGACGCGCATCCCGCGGTCCTTGGCCGTTCGCAGCACCTCGACGAAGTCCCCGTGCGAGCCCAGGCGCGGATCGACCCCGTAGAAGTCGGTGACGTCGTAGCCGTCGTCGCGGTCGGGCGTCGGGTAGAACGGCATGAGCCACAGGCAGGTCACGCCGAGGTCGGCGAGGTAGTCGATCCGCCGGGCCAGGCCGGCGAGATCTCCCACCCCGTCGCCGTCGTCGTCGAAGTAGGTCTCGACGTCGAGGCAGTACACGACGGCGGTCTTCCACCACAGGTCGCTCGTGTCGGTGATCCTCACGCCGTCGCCTCCCGCAGCCCGGGCAGCAGGTCGCCGCCCGCCATCGCCAGGAACGGGGCCTGCTCCCGTCCCACGTGATGCAGGTAGGCGCCGTCGAACCCGGCCTCGACGATCGCGGCGATCCGCTCGACGAGCCGGGCGGGCTCGTGCTCGACGAGCAGGGCATCCCGGATCTCGTCGGGACCGACGCCCTCGGAGCGGCGGTCGAACTCGGCGGGGTCGGCGATGTCCCACGTCTCGGGCGGCGTCACCGCCGGACCGTGCCGCCACTGCTCGAGTGCGATCGCGACGGCCTCGTCGTCGGTGGGCGCCCAGGAGAGATGCACCTGGACGACGCACGGCCCCTGGCCGCCGGCATCCCGGTAGGCGCCGATCACGCGGCGCATCTCGTCGCGCGATCCGACGACGGTGATGAGGCCGTCGGCCCAGGATGCCGCGCGCGCCGCGGTCTCGGCCGTCACGGCGGCGCCGACCAGCCGGGGCGCGACCTCGGGACGGGTCCAGAGCCGGGCGCGGTGGGTGACGGCGAGCCCGTCGCGCGAGACCTCCTCGCCGTCGAGCAGGTCGCGGATGATCTCGACGCTCTGCAGGAGCCGCTCGTCGCGCGCCTCCTTGGGCGGCCAGGGGTCGCCGGTGATGTGCTCGTTGATCGCCTCGCCGCTGCCGAGCGCGGCCCAGAACCGTCCCGGGAACATCACGCCGAGCGTCGCGATCGCCTGCGCGACGATCGCGGGGTGGTAGCGCTGCCCGGGCGCGTTCACGACGCCGAGGGTGAGGCGCGTCGTGGCGAGGGCGGCACCGAGCCACGACCAGGCGAACCCCGACTCACCCTGCCCCGCGCCCCACGGGGCGAAGTGGTCGGAGCACATCGCGGCGTCGAAACCGACCCGCTCGGCGGCCTGGACGGCCGCGAGGAGGGCGTCCGGCGGCACGTTCTCGTGCGAGCAGTGGTATCCCAGCAGAGTCACCCTCTCCACCTTTCGGCAGCGCGGCGGGGCTCGAAAGGGCCTTGCCGATCGACGCGGTGGTCGGGTAGCGAGCGCGGTGCGGCTCGACGGCGGGTGTCTTGTCGACTTCTTGCGTCGACTTGCGTAGGTTGAGGGCATGTCGAGGCGACTGGCCGAGGTGGCGAAGCAGGTCGGGGTGAGCGAGGCGACCGTCAGCCGCGTGCTGAACGGCAAGCCCGGGGTGAGCGAGGCGACGCGGCAGACGGTGCTCACCGCCCTCGACGTGCTCGGCTACGAGCGGCCGAGCAAGCTGCGCGGCGACCGCGCGCGGCTCGTCGGGCTCTTCCTGCCCGAGCTGCACAACCCGATCTTCCCCGCCTTCGGCGAGGTGGTCGGGGGCGGCCTCGCCCAGAACGGCTACACGCCGGTGCTCTGCACCCAGGCCGCGGGGGGCATCTCCGAGGCCGACTACGTCGACCTCCTCCTGCAGCAGCAGGTCTCGGGCGTGGTCTTCGTCGGCGGGCAGTACACGCAGGAGGACGCGCCGCACGACCACTACCGGCGGCTCGCCGAGCTGCGCCTGCCGACCGTGCTCGTCAACGCCCCGGCGGAGGGCATCCGGTTCCCCACGGTGTCGACCGACGACGCGGTCGCGATCGAGCTCGCCTGGAACCACCTCGTCCAGCTCGGGCACCGGGAGATCGGCGTCGTGTTGGGGCCCGTGGACCACCTGCCGTCGCGGCGCAAGCTCGAGGCCGCGCGCCGGATCGCGGCGGCGACCGGACTCGGGCTGCCGGACGCGCGCGTCGCCCACTCCCACTACAACCTCGAGGCGGGGCAGGCCGCCACGACGCGGCTGCTCGGCGAGGGGGTCACGGCGGTCGTCTGCGCGTCCGACCCGCTCGCGCTCGGCGCCGTGCGGGCCGTGCGCCGGGCGGGGCTGACCGTGCCGGGCGACGTGTCGGTCGTCGGCTTCGACGACTCGGCGCTCATGAACAGCACCGATCCGCCGCTCACGACGGTGCGCCAGCCGATCGAGCCGATGGGGCGCATGGTGATCGAGATGCTCGTCGCCCAGCTCACGGGGCAGAGGGTCGCGTCGGAGGAGTACCTGTTCGAGCCCGAGCTCGTCGTCCGGGGCTCGACGGGACGGGCCGTCGCCTCGTAGTCGCCTGCAAGATCGCGCAAGACTTTCGCAGTCTGTTTAGTTCTTGCATCATTCTGTCGGAATAGCTACTTTTCGAGACACGACGCATCGCCGCGTCGCGGAACGAGCGAGGAAGCCCGAGTTGGACGCACCCGTCCCCACGACCGCCCCCGTGCGGCCGTCGCCCCCCGAGACCGACACCGACTGGTGGCGCTCCGCCGTGATCTACCAGATCTACGTGCGCAGCTTCGCCGACGGCGACGGCGACGGCACGGGCGACCTGGCCGGCGTGCGCTCGCGGCTCGGCTACCTGCGCGATCTCGGCGTCGACGCGATCTGGTTCACGCCCTGGTACGCGAGCCCTCTCGCCGACGGCGGCTACGACGTGAGCGACTACCGCGCGATCCACCCGGACTTCGGCACGCTCGAGGAGGCCGAGGCGCTCATCCGCGAGGCGCTCGAGCTCGGCATCCGCACGATCGTCGACATCGTGCCCAACCACGTCTCCGACCGGCATGCCTGGTTCCAGGCGGCGCTCGCCGCCGGCCCGGGCAGCCCGGAGCGCGAGCGCTTCTGGTTCCGCGACGGCACGGGGCCCGACGGCGACGGCATCCCGAACCACTGGGTGTCGCCGTTCGCGGGCCAGACCTGGACGCGCACGACGGATCCCGACGGCACGCCCGGCCAGTGGTACCTGCACCTCTTCGCGCCCGAGCAGCCCGATCTCAACTGGAACCACCCCGACGTGCGGCGCGAGCACGAGGACATCCTGCGCTTCTGGTTCGACCGCGGCGCCGGGGGTGTGCGCATCGACTCGGCGGCGCTGCTCGTGAAGGACCCCGGGCTGCGCGAGATCACCGACGACCACGCCCCCGGCGATCACCCGAACACCGATCGCGACGAGCTGCACGACATCTACCGCTCGTGGCGCACCGTCGCCGACTCCTACCCCGGCACGCGCGTGCTCGTCGGCGAGATCTGGCTGCCCGACGTCGACCGATTCGTGAAGTACCTCGCGCCCGACGAGATGCACACGGCGTTCAACTTCGACTTCCTCTCCCGACCGTGGGATCCGGCGCAGCTGCGGGCGTCGATCGAGCAGACGCTCGCGGCGCACGCGCCGGTGCGGGCGCCGAGCACGTGGGTGCTCTCCAACCACGACGTCACGCGACCCGTGACCCGGTACGGTCGCGCGGACTCGTCGTTCGCCTTCCTCGCCAAGCGGTTCGGCATCCCGACCGACCTCGCGCTCGGCACCCGCCGCGCGCGCGCCGCCGCCCTGCTCACCGCGGCCCTGCCGGGCAGCCTCTACCTCTACCAGGGCGACGAGCTCGGGCTGCCCGAGGTCGAGCTGCCCGTCGAGGTGCTGCAGGATCCGATGCACTACCGCTCGGGCGGCGTCGACCCGGGCCGCGACGGATGCCGGGTGCCGCTGCCGTGGGAGGGGGAGCGCGCGCCCTTCGGCTTCAGCCCCGCGGGATCGGTCGGCGCGCCGTGGCTGCCGCAGCCCGACGACTGGGGGCGCTACTCGGTCGCGGCCGAGTCCGACGATCCGCGTTCGATGCTCAACCTCTACCGGGCCGCCCTCCGCCTGCGGAAGACCGACGACGCGCTCGGCGACGGGCCCCTCGGCTCATCCGATCTCCACTGGCTCGACATGGGGCCCGACGTGCTCGCCTTCCGGCGCGGCGACGGGTTCCTGTCGATCACCAACTTCGCCGGCGACGGCCTGACTCTCCCCGCGGGGGATGTCGTGCTCGCCAGCGAGGAGCCCGCCTCCGGCGTGCTTCCCCCCGACTCCACGGCGTGGCTGCGCATCCGCCCCGGGGAGATCGCGGAAAACGAGCAGCATCCCCACCAAGTAGAAAGAAAGGCATGACGATGAAGTCACGGAAGGTGATCGCGGCGGGAGCCGCGATCGTCACCCTCGCGGCCCTGGTCGGCTGCACGAGCGGAGGCTCGGGCAAGACGGAGCTCCGCGTCGCCACGTTCCCGCCCGGCGCGGACGCCGCCGCCTACGAGGCGTTCGCCGAGCAGGAGGCCCAGTTCGAGGAGCTCCACCCCGACATCGACGTCGTCGGGGTCGAGTACGAGTGGAAGGGACCGACGTTCGCGGTGCAGCTCGCCGCGGGCTCGCTCCCCGACGTCTTCACGGTGCCGTTCACCGACGCGAAGACCCTGCTCGAGAACGGCCAGCTCATGGACGTCACCGCCGAGATCGAGGAGCTCGGCTACGCCGACAAGTTCAACCCGATCATCCTCGACGCCGTCACGGGCGCCGACGGGAGGCTCTACGGCTTCCCGCGTCAGGCGTACGCGATGGGTCTGCACTACAACCGGGACCTCTTCGAGGCGGCCGGGCTCGACCCCGACGCCCCGCCGACGTCGTGGGACGAGGTGCGCGAGGCCGCGGCCGCGATCTCCGAGGCCACGGGCAAGGCCGGCTTCATGGAGATGACCATGAACAACACGGGCGGCTGGCAGCTCGTCGCGGCGACCGTCGCGCGCGGCGGCAGCATCCAGGAGGCGAACGCCGACGGCACCTACACGTCGACGATCGCCAACCCGGGCACCGTCGAGGCGCTCGAGTTCCTGCGCGACCTCCGGTGGGAGGACGACTCCCTGGGCAGCAACTTCCTGCTCGACTGGGGCTCGATCAACCAGGAGTTCGCGGCCGGCAACATCGGCATGTACACCTCCGGGTCGGACGTCTACACGGCCCTCGTGCGCGACTTCGGCCTCGACCCCGACTCGTACGGGCTCACGGTCATGCCGGTCGCCGACGACGGCGGCGTGCTCGGCGGCGGCGACATCGCCGTCGTGAGCCCGTCGATCGACGCCGCGACGAAGGCCGCGGCCGTCGAGTGGATCGACTGGTACTACATGCAGAAGCTCCTCGACGAGGACGCGGCGAAGAAGGATGCCGAGACCCTCGTCGCGAGCGGCCAGGCCGTCGGCACCCCGGTGCTGCCGGTGCTCGACCAGGAGACCTACGAGCAGGGTCGCGAGTGGATCGCGGAGTACATCAACGTGCCCCTCGATCAGATGTCGGGCTTCTTCGACGGCATCTTCGCGCAGACCCCGGTCGGCGAGCCGAAGGGCAGCACGCAGGCGATCTACGCGCTGCTCGACCCGGTCGTGCAGGCCGTGCTGACCGACCCGAACGCCGACATCGAGGCGCTGCTCACGCAGGCCGACAAGGACGCCCAGGCCGTCCTCGACGGCAACTGAGTCTCGACGGCGACGGATCCGAAGGAACCACGACAGCATGACCGCCCCCGCGCAGCCCCGGCGACTCCGACGCCGGACTCCGCTCACCTGGCTGCGCGGGGGCGGTCTGTCGAACCTGCTCTTCCTCGCGCCGATGATCATCGTCTTCGCGCTCTACTCGTGGGGCCCGATCCTCCAGACGGTGTGGATGGCGTTCCAGAAGACGAACCTCATCACGTCGCAGTTCGTCGGCCTCCAGAACTTCGTCAACGTGCTGAGCGACCCCGTGCTGCCGACGGCGGTGCTCAACACCCTCTACTTCGCGGCGCTCGCCCTCGTGCTCGGCTTCCCCGTGCCGATCCTGCTCGCCGTGCTCATGAGCGAGGTGCGGCGGGCGAAGGGCCTCTACAGCGTGCTGGCCTACCTGCCGGTGGTCGTGCCGCCCGTCGTCGCGGTGCTGCTGTGGAAGTTCTTCTTCGACGCCTCGCCGAACGGCGTCTTCAACACCATCCTCGGCTGGGTGGGCCTCGGGCCGCTCCCGTGGCTGCAGAGCGCCGCCTCGGCGATGCCGTCGCTCGTGCTCGAGGCGACCTGGGCCGCGGCCGGCGGCAGCGTCATCATCTACCTGGCCGCGCTGCTCTCGGTGCCGCCGGAGCTCTACGACGCCGCCGAGGTCGACGGCGCGGGCATCTGGCGCAAGATCTGGCACGTCACGCTCCCGCAGCTGCGCGGCGTCATCTTCGTGATGCTCATCCTCCAGGTGCTCGCGACGGCGCAGGTGTTCCTCGAGCCCTTCCTCTTCACGAGCGGCGGCCCGAACAACGCGACCGTCACGGTGCTGCTGCTCATCTACCGCTACGCGTTCCAGAACAGCCTCGGTGGCGCCTACGGCGAGGCGACGGCACTCAGCCTCCTGCTCGCGATCGCCCTCGCCCTGCTGTCGTTCGCGTACTTCCGGGCCACCAAGCGCTGGAGCACCTCATGACCACCGCCACCGCGTCCCCGTCGGGCGCCGCCTCGATCGAGACGCCCGCCCTCGAGGCGGTCGCGGAGGAGCGCGACTCCGACCAGCCCGACCGCGGCATCCTCTCGGTCTTCGACCGCCGCCGCCCCGGCGTGCGGGTCGCGATGGTGGGCGTGCACGTCGTGCTGCTCGTCGGCCTCGTCGTCGCGGGACTCGGGCCGATCCTCTGGCTCGCGAAGGCCGCCGTCACGACGACGCAGGACAGCATCCAGCAGCCCCTCGCGCTCTGGCCGAGCGGGATCGACGGGGCGAACCTGACCCAGGCCTGGCTCGACGTCGAGGTCGGCCAGTACTTCGGCAACACGCTCGTGCTCGCGTTCGGCGCCTGGATCACGCAGCTCGTCGTCGCGACGACCGCGGGCTACGGACTCTCGGTGCTGCGGCCGAGGTACGCGAAGGTGCTCAACGGCGCCGTGCTCGCGACGCTCTTCATCCCGACGGTCGTGCTGCTCGTGCCGCTCTACCTCTCGGTCGTGCGCCCCGTGATCGGCGTCTCGCTGCTCAACAACTACTGGGGGGTCTGGCTGCCCGCGACCGCGAATGCGTTCAGCATCGTGCTCGTGACGCGGTTCTTCGACAACCTGCCGCGCGAGATCTTCGAGGCCGCGCGGGTCGACGGGGCGGGGGCGTTCCGCGTCTTCTGGTCGATCGTGCTGCCGATGTCGCGGCCGATCCTCGGGGTGGTGTCCGTGTTCGCCCTCATCGCGAGCCTCAAGGACTATCTGTGGCCCTCGCTCATCCTCACCGACCCCGACATCCAATCGCTCGGCGTGCGGCTGCCGGCCATCCAGTCGTTCGTCGAGATCGACGTGCTGCTCGCCGCGCTCGCGATCGCGACCACGATCCCGATCGCCCTGTTCCTGGTTTTCCAGCGGGTGTTCCTGCGGTCGGCGGGACTGGGTGGGGCGGTGAAGGGCTGATCCGCGTCCGTTTGTTGCACGCGCGCGCGAACTCCGGGCATCGCGTGCAACAAACGACGGCGGAAGTCATCCCGCGTGCGACCGATCCTCGCCCTCTCGCGAGGGCTGCGCCGCGGCGTGCTCCTCGGGGATCTCCTCGAGCGGGATGCCGTTGACGGTCGCGACCTCCCAGCCGGCGCCCGAGGCGCGCACCATCGAGACCGAGCCGTTGTCGATGCCGGGCACGGGTCGCCCCGCGAGGCGGGCGAGGGTGTAGCGGATGATCGTGCCGTGGCACACGACGAGCACGGCGCCGTCGGGGAAGTCCGCGGCGATCGCGGCGAGGGCCGCCGTCCCGCGCGTCGCGACCTCGTCGAGGGTCTCGGCACCGGGGTAGTCGCGCGTCGGCCAGCGCTCGATCGCCCCGGCCGACGACGTCCCCTCGAGCGGCCCGTAGTCGCGCTCGACGAGCCCCGGGTAGGCGGCGCCGAGCGGGATGCCGAGACCGTCGGCGATGATGCCGGCCGTCTCGCGGGCGCGACGCAGCGGCGAGCTCACCACGGCATCCCACGGCCTCGAGCGCAGCGTCATGAGGGCGTCCCGCGCCTGCTCGCGACCCGTGTCGTTGAGCGGGATGTCGCTCGAGCCCTGCAGCAGACCCTCGCGGTTCCAGTCGGTCTGTCCGTGCCGGATGAACGCGACGATCATGCGACCATGGTGGCATGGCGACGTGGTCCCTCGGCTCGGCCCTGCGGGGGATGTTCTCGCGGGCGACGATCGACGACACGACGTGGGACGACCTCGAGGACGCCCTCATCTCGGCCGACTTCGGGCCCGACCTGACCGACGCGATCGTCGAGGAGCTGCGCGGCAAGGTGGCCCGCTTCCGCACGACCGATCCCGCCGACCTGCAGCGGATGCTGCGCGAGACGATCGAGGAGCGGCTCGCCCGCCTCGACTCGACCCTCACCCTCAGCAACCGCCCCGCGGTCGTGCTCGTCGTCGGCGTCAACGGCGTCGGCAAGACGACCACGATCGGGAAGTTCGCGAAGTTCCTCACCAACTACGGCCGGACGGTCGTCGTGGGGGCGGCCGACACGTTCCGCGCCGCGGCGGTCGAGCAGCTCGCGACGTGGGCGGAGCGCGGAGGCGCCCAGATCGTGCGGCCGCAAGCGCAGGGTCAGGACCCGGCCTCCGTCGCCTTCCAGACCGTGGAGCGCGCGCAGCGCGAGGGCATCGAGATCGTGCTCATCGACACGGCCGGCCGACTGCAGACCAAGTCGGGGCTCATGGACGAGCTCGGCAAGGTGAAGCGCGTCGTCGAGAAGCTCGAGCCGATCGCCGAGGTGCTGCTCGTGCTCGATGCGACGACGGGCCAGAACGGGCTCGCGCAGGCGGAGGCGTTCATCGAGCACGCCGGGGTGACCGGGCTCGTGCTCACGAAGCTCGACGGGTCGGCGAAGGGCGGCTTCGTGCTCGCCGTGCAGGAGAGGACCGGCATCCCGATCAAGCTCGTCGGCCAGGGCGAGGGGATCGGCGACCTCACGGGCTTCACGCCCCACGTGTTCGCGCAGCAGCTCGTCGGCTGACGCCTGGCGGCGCGCCCGGGTTCGTCGCCCGAGCACTCCCGCCGCGCCGCCCGGGGGCCCTAGGGTGTGGCCATGAGCGACAGCGATGTCTACGTGAGTCCGACCCGCGTACCCGCCACGATCGCCCTCGTGCTGGCGGTCGTCGGCGCCGCGGCGATGGCGTGGAGCTTCCCCGCGGGCATCTCCGCCGCCCTCGACGGCAGCGGGGGAGGAGCGACGCCGTACATCGTCGTCTTCCTCGTCGCCGCGGTGCTCGTGCTCGCCGGCCTCGTGCTCGCGATCGTCTGCCTCGTGCGCGGCCTCGCGCGCGGCCTCGCGGGCCTCGCGCTCGTCGTCGCCCTCGCGCCCGTGGTGGTGCTCGTCGTCATCCGGATCGCGGCGAGCGCGACGTGAGCCCGGTCCCCGTGCGCGCGCCGGGTCTGCTCGACGTCGCGGCGGCGGTCTCCGTGACGCTGTCGTCGGTCGCGATCGTGGGGCTGCCGCCCACCACCATCGACTTCGGCCTGTCGACCGCGGCGACCGGGATCGCGGTCACGATCGCGCTCCTCGGCACGGTCGGCCTCGTCGCCTGCTGGATCGCCGGATCGCTGCACTCGACGCGCGCGATCCCGGGAGTGCTGCTGTTCGCGGCGGGGATCGCGCTCTGGGTCGTCATGGTGCTCGTCGCCGATCCCGCCCTCGGCTGGCGCCTGGGCGCCGCGACCGTCGGGCTCGCGTCGGAGGTGCTCGTCACGGCCGGCTGGTTCGTCTTGCGCGGCTATCCGCCGAAGGTCTTCCCGGCGCTGCTGCTGCTCGCCGTCGGCGCCGTCGTGGTCGTCGTCGCGACCACCCTCCCGGTGCTCGTCGCGGGGCTCGTCGGCGCCCCGGCGGCCACCTTCGCGATCGTGCTGCTCGTGCTCTGGGCCGGGCGGCCGCGGCGTCAGCCCTCGGCGACCTCCGCCGCCTTGTAGAGCTTCGCGCGCGGCACGTAGCGCGCCGAGTTGCCGAGCAGCCCGGCGACCTCGTCGTCGGTGAGCTCGCGCCGCACCTTCGCGGGCACTCCGGCGACGAGGGAGCGCGGGGGCACGACGGTGCCCTCGAGCACGAGCGCCCCGGCGGCGACGAGGGTGTTCGCCCCGATGACGGCGCCGTTGAGCACGGTCGCGTTCATGCCGATGAGGCAGCCGTCCTCGACGACGCAGCCGTGCACGATCGCGCCGTGGCCGATGCTCACGTCCTCGCCGACGATCGTCGGGTTGCCGGCCTCGGTGTGGATGACGGCGTTGTCCTGCAGGTTGCTGCGGGCGCCGAGCACGATCTCGTCGATGTCGCCGCGCAGCACGGCGCCGAACCAGACGTTGGCGTCGGCGGCGACGCGCACCTTGCCGACGAGCGTCGCGTTCGGGGCGACCCAGGCGTCGTCGTCGATGTGCGGGGTGTGTCCGTCGAACGGCACGAGAAGCGGCATGGGCTCAGCCTAGGATCGCGCCATGGATGCCGTGAACCTCGCCGCCGAGCTCGACCGCGTCACCGAGCATTGGTCTCCCCGCGTCGTCGGACGCGTGAACGACCAGTACGTGAAGGTCGCGAAGCTGCTCGGCGAGTTCGTCTGGCACGCGCACGAGCTCGAGGACGAGCTCTTCCAGGTCGTCTACGGCCGACTCCGCATCCAGCTCGAGGGCGACCGCGAGGTGGTGCTCGGACAGGGCGACGTCTATGTCGTCCCGCGCGGCGTGCGGCACAACCCGATCGCCGAGGAGGAGGTCGGCATCGTGCTCATCGAGACCGTCACGACCGCCCACACGGGCGACGTCGTCACCGAGCGCTCCGTGCCGATCGAGCGCCAGCTCGGCGGCTAGCTAGCCGAGCGCCCCGAACTCGAGGCGTCGCGGATGCTCGGGGCGCCCGAGCCGCGCGGCGATCGTCGCGCGCAGGGCGTCCTCGATCGCGGGGTCGGCATCGACGCGCGCGTGCAGCACGACGCCGAGCAGGTCGTCGGGCACGACCTCGACCGCGCAGGACCGCACCCCGGGGTGGGCGGCGAGCAGGTCGCGCAGGCGTGACGGGTCGACGAGTTCGCCGCCCGTGTCGACGAGCGCCCCGGTGCGCCCGGCCGGACGCACCTCTCCCTCGTCGAGCGCGACGAGGTCGCCCGTGGCGATCCAGCGGTCGCCGCCGAGCGGGGAGCGCACCTCGTGCTCGCCGTCCCGCACGCGCAGCCGCACGCCCGCGAGCGGACGGCCGTCGATCGCGACGGTGCCGGTCGCGGTCGCGCCGAACCCGTCGTGCACGCGGGCACCCGTCGCCTCGAGTCGGGCG
>JAEWKY010000213.1 GCA_023457615.1 Actinomycetes bacterium
CCCCCCCCCCCGCCCCCGGCACCGCGAGGCCGGCGCCGAGCGGCACGAGGTAGCACAGCTGCACGGCGACCCCGAAGCCGAACGCGCGCGCCCGGCGTCCCCGCCGCAGCCGCGAGCGGGCGCCGCCGTCGAGTCCGCGGCGGGCGAGGGGCGCGAAGGTGAGCTCGCGCGAGAGCCCCCACGACGTCAGCACGAACCCGATCACGGCGGCGAGTACCGGGCCGACGCCCGGCACGAGCCCGAGCAGCAGCACGACGATGCTCGCCGCGATCGACTGCAGCACGAGCACGACCGTCGCCCCCGCCGTCGCCCCGAAGCCCGCCGGGGCGCCCGCGGCGATCGATCCGCGCGACTCGTCGGCCGCCGACTGGATCCGGTCGTAGAACGGCGCGCCGACGAGCAGCGTGACCGCCGTGAAGGTGCGCGCGGCGAGGAAGAGCGTCGCGATCACGAGCGCGACGCCGAACAGGATGCGCAGCAGCTCGCGCCAGCCGCCCCAGTCGGCGGCGAACGCCGTGAGGCTCACGGTGATCGGATCGACGAACACCACGAGCAGCACGACCACCGCCACGACGAGGGCGGCCACGATCGCGGCGGGCAGCAGCCCGAGCCACATGAGCCCGGGGCGCTCGCGCCAGAACGCGAAGCCGCGCCCGAGCGTCGCGAAACCGGCGGCGAACTCGCGGATCGGGGAAGGGCGTGCGACCACAGGCCCAGGCTAGCTGCGAGGATGGGCGGGTGACGATGACGCAGCCCCTCGTCCTGCCGGACATCGGCCGCCGGGTCGCCGTGCTCGGCGCGGGATCGTGGGGCACGACGTTCGCCAAGATCCTCGCGGACGCCGGCAACAGCGTCGCGCTCTGGGCCCGCCGACCGGAGCTCGCGCGCGAGATCATGCAGTCGCGGCGCAACTCCGACTATCTGCCGGGCATCAACCTGCCCCGTCACCTCGGTGCGAGCACGCGGCTCGACCAGGTGCTCGACGGCGCGGAGCAGGTCTACCTCTCGGTGCCGTCGCAGTCGCTGCGCGAGAACCTCCGCATCGTGCGCGACCTCATCCCCGCCGACGCAACCGTCGTCTCGCTCATGAAGGGCGTCGAGCGCGGCACCCTCGCGCGCATGAGCGAGGTCGTGCTCGCCGAGCTCGACATCGATCCTTCGCGCGTCGCCGTCGTGAGCGGCCCCAACCTCGCCCTCGAGATCGCGAAGGAGCAGCCCACCGCAGCGGTCGTGTCGAGCGCGAACCTCGCCACGGCCTCCGACGTGGCGATGACGGCGACCAACCGCTACTTCCGGTGCTTCGTCAACACGGATGTCATCGGCACCGAGTTCGGCGGCGTGCTGAAGAACCTCATCGCCGTCGCGATCGGCATCGTCGACGGCGTCGGCTACGGCGAGAACACGAAGGCGTCGATCATCACCCGCGGCCTGGTCGAGATGACCGACTTCGCGGTGGCCTACGGGGCGCTCGCCGAGACGATGTCGGGGCTCGCCGGGCTCGGCGACCTCATCGCCACGTGCGAATCGCCGCTCTCGCGCAACAACACCGCGGGACGCCTGCTCGGCCAGGGCTACGACTACAACGAGGTCGTGCAGCAGATGAACCAGACCGCCGAGGGGATCGCCTCGGTCGCGCCCGTGCTCGAGCTCGCCGCGGCGAAGGGCGTCGAGATGCCGATCGTGAGCCAGGTCGCCGAGGTGCTCGCGGGCACCCTGCCGCCGCGCGACCTCGCGCCGCATCTAACCACCGACACCACGGAGCCCCAAGGTGAGTAGCCCGAAGACGCGCGTCGCCCTGTTCTTCGGCGGCCGTTCGAGCGAGCACGGCATCTCGTGCGCGACCGCGGGCGGCGTGCTCGGCGCGCTCGACCGCGACCGCTACGAGGTCGTGCCGGTCGGCATCACCAAGGACGGCATCCTCACGCTCCAGCCCGACGACCCGACAGGTCTGACGCTCGCCGCCGAGCTGCCCGAGGTGCGCGACAACGGCACCCGCGTCGTGCTGCCCGAGTCGTCGTCGACACGCGAGTTCCGCGTGCGCGAGGCGGACGGCACGGAGCGCTCGCTCGGCGACGTCGACGTCGCGTTCCCGATCCTGCACGGTCCGTTCGGCGAGGACGGCACCATCCAGGGCGCCTTCGAGCTCATCGGCCTGCCCTACGTCGGCAACGGCGTGCTCGCCTCGGCGCTCGGCATGGACAAGCACTTCACCAAGACGGTGCTCGCGGCCGCCGGCATCGAGGTCGCGCCGTGGGTCACGGTGACCCGCCGCCGGCTCGCGGAGGATGCCGCGGGCCCCGACCGTCCGTGGCGTCGCCGCATCGAGGCGCTCGGGCTGCCCGTCTTCGTGAAGCCCGCGCGCGCCGGCTCGAGCGTCGGCGTGACGAAGGTCAGGGACTGGGCGGAGCTGGATGCCGCCCTCGACATCGCGTTCGCGGAGGACTACACCGTGCTCGTCGAGCAGGCGATCGTCGGTCGCGAGGTCGAGTGCGCGGTGCTGCAGGGGCGCGCCGGGTCGGCCCCGCGGGTGAGCGTCGCGGGCGAGATCGTGCTGACGACCCGCGAGTTCTACGACTTCGACGCGAAGTACCACGACGCCCCGGGCGTCGAGCTCGTCTGCCCCGCCGACCTCGCCGACGGCGAGCTGCGCGAGATGCAGCGGATCGCGGCGCGGGCCTTCGAGGCGATCGGCGGGGCGGGGCTCGCGCGGGTCGACTTCTTCCTCTCCGCAGAGGGCTTCGTGCTCAACGAGGTCAACACGATGCCCGGGTTCACGCCGATCTCGATGTTCCCGGCGTGCTGGCTCGCGTCGGGCGTCGGCTATCCCGAGCTCATCGCCGAGCTCATCGCCCTCGGGCTCGAGACCGAGCGCTGACGCGCGCCCCGTCAGCGTGACGGGGTAACCGTGTCGTCGGTCTCGAGGCACACCCGGCCGTTGTCGGGCAGGTAGGACACCGCGGGGGTGAGCTCGTCGAGCGCGACGCCCGGGCCGCCGACGATGTCGTCGTCGACCACGAGGCGCACCGCGGGGTCGCGGCCGTAGGTCGTGAACGCGTAGCCGGCCTCCACGACCTCGCGCAGCCAGTAGACGCCGTTGTACTCGATGCAGTCGACGTCGGACACCTCGGGCACGGGCACCCCGCAGTAGAGCAGGGCGACGGTGGGCGTGCCCCACGCCGCGGTGCCCTGCGCGTCGGTCGTGCGCAGCGCGTAGTCGCCGATCGCCTGCGGGGTCGGACGGTAGAGGTGCGCGACCACGTCGGCGCACGACGGGTCGTTCGCGAACTCGGCGGCGGGCGACATCGCGACGGTCGCCGAGCATCCGGTCACCACGACGGGGAGTGCCAGCAGGGCGGCGGCGAGGGCGGCCGGGAAACGTCTCATCGCTTCCAGGCTAGCCTGGCGGGATGGCGGCACCGGGCGAGACGCTGGGCGAGCTCGGGGAGTCCGCGGCGCTCGCCCGCATCTTCCCCCGGCTGCCCGAGGCGGCCTCCGCCCTCGTCGGCCCGGGCGACGACGCCGCCGTGCTCGCGGCGCCCGACGGACGGTTCGTCGTGACGACCGACACGATGGTGCACGGGCCCGACTTCCGCCTCGCGTGGTCGACGCCGCACGACCTCGGCTGGAAGGCCGCCGCGACGAACCTCGCCGACGTCGCCGCGATGGGGGCCGTTCCGACGGCGCTCGTCGTCGCCGTCGCGGCGCCCCCGACGACCGACGTCGCCGTGCTCGAGGGGCTCGCCGACGGGTTGCGCGACGCGTGCGC
>JAEWKY010000214.1 GCA_023457615.1 Actinomycetes bacterium
GCGGCAAGTCGAGCGTGAGCCGGGCGGCCGCCGCCCGGCTGGGCTTCGAGTTCCTCGACACCGGCGCGGCCTACCGCGCGCTCACCTGGCGCGCGCTCGAGACGGGCACGGAGGCCGCGGATGCCGCCGCCGTGATCGCCCTCGTCCCCGGGCTCGGCTACCGCACGATCGCGCGGCCCGACGGCACCGACGTGTTCGTCGGCGCGACCGACGTCACGGCGGCCATCCGCGAGCCGCGGGTGACCGCGGTGGTGAGCGAGATCGCGCGCATCCCCGAGGTGCGCGCGGCGCTCACCGAGATGTTCCGCGCGGCGATCGCCGCGACCACCGCCGACGGCATCGTCGTCGAGGGCCGCGACATCACGACGGTCGTCGCCCCGGACGCCGACGTGCGCATCCTGCTCACCGCCGACGAGGAGGTGCGCATCGCGCGGCGCTCCCGCGAGCTCGCCCCCGAGCAGGCGGCGACCGCGGAGCAGCTGCGCGACCGCGACCGCAAGGACGCCGCCGTCGTCGACTTCCTCACCGCGGCGCCCGGGGTGACGACGGTGGACTCGACCGATCTTGACTTCGAGCAGACCGTACAGGCCGTGCTCGACCTCGTGGAGGAGACCCGATGACGAACGACACCGGCGATCGCGACGACGACCTCGAGTTCGAGACGGAGCTCGACCCCGAGCTGCCCGCGCGTCTCGAGGCGCTCGACGACGACGTGGCCGATCAGCGCGCCGCCTCGCTGCGGGCGGGACTCGACGACTACGACCTCGACGAGGAGGACCTCGAGCTGCTCGAGGCCGTCGGCGCCGGTCCCGACGGGATCGTCTACCTGCCGGCGCTGCCCGTGCTCGCGATCGTCGGACGCCCCAACGTCGGCAAGTCGGCGCTCGTCAACCGCATCATCGGTCGGCGCGAGGCGGTCGTCGAGGACGTCCCGGGGGTCACCCGCGACCGCGTCTCGTACAAGGCCGAATGGCTCGGCCGACGCTTCACGGTCGTCGACACGGGCGGCTGGGAGCCCGACGCGCGCGGCATCAACGCGTCCGTCGCCGCGCAGGCGGAGGTCGCGATCGACCTCGCCGACGCCGTGCTGTTCGTCGTCGACATCAACGTCGGCGCGACGGCGACCGACGAGCACGTCGTGCGGATGCTGCGCGGCACGAAGAAGCCCGTGATCCTCGTCGCCAACAAGTCCGACGACGCGATCAAGGATCCGGAGGCCGCGGCGCTCTGGAATCTCGGGCTCGGCGAGCCGTGGCCCGTCTCCGCGATCCACGGCCGCGGCGTCGCCGACGTGCTCGACGAGGTCATGAAGATCCTCCCCGAGGTCTCCGCGGTCGCGAAGCAGGAGATCGGCGGACCGCGCCGCGTCGCCATCCTGGGGCGCCCGAACGTCGGCAAGAGCTCGCTCCTGAACAAGGCCGCCGGCGAAGAGCGCGTCGTCGTCGACCCGACCGCGGGCACGACGCGCGACCCCGTCGACGAGAACATCGAGCTCGCCGGTCGCATCTGGACCTTCGTCGACACCGCGGGCATCCGCAAGCGCGTGCACCTGCAGCACGGCGCCGACTTCTACGCATCGCTGCGCACCGCCGCCGCGCTCGAGAAGGCCGAGGTCGCGATCGTCGTGCTCGACGTGACCGAGGAGCTCTCGACGCAGGATCTGCGCATCATCGAGCTCGTGCTCGAGTCGGGCCGAGCGCTCGTGCTCGCCTTCAACAAGTGGGATCTGCTCGACGACGAGCGACGCCGGTACCTCGAGCGCGAGATCGAGCAGGACCTCGCGCACGTGTCGTGGGCGCCGCGCGTCAACATCTCGGCGCGCACCGGCCGTCACCTCGAGAAGCTCGTCCCGGCCCTCGAGCTCGCGCTCGAGAGCTGGGACACGCGCATCCCGACCGGCAAGTTCAACGCGCTGCTCGCCGAGCTCACCGCGGAGCACCCGCACCCGGTGCGCGGCGGCAAGCAGCCCCGCATCCTGTTCGGCACGCAGGCGGCCACCCGGCCGCCGACCTTCGTGCTGTTCACGACCGGCTTCCTCGACCCGGGTTACCGGCGCTTCATCACCCGTCGCCTGCGCGAGGTCTACGGGTTCGAGGGCTCGCCGATCGTCGTCAACATGCGCGTGCGGGAGAAGCGCAAGCGCTAGGCCCAGACGTCCTTCGACAGCTCGACGATCTCGCGCATCTTCGCCCACTGCTGCTCCTCGGTGAGGATGTTGCCCTCCTCGGTCGAGGCGAAGCCGCACTGCGGGCTGAGCGCGAGCTGGTCGAGCGCGACGAACCGGCTCGCCTCCTGGATGCGGCTCTTCACGTCCTGCGGGTCCTCGAGGTCGCCGCTCTTCGACGTGATGAGGCCGAGCACGACGACCTTGTCGCCCTTCGGGAGGAAGCGCAGCGGCTCGAAGCCGCCCGCGCGCTCGGTGTCGTACTCGAGGAAGTAGCCGTCGTAGTCGCAGCCCGCGAGCAGGTGCTCGGCGACGGGCTCGTAGCCGCCGGACGAGATCCAGGTCGACTTGAAGTTGCCGCGGCAGACGTGGGTCGTGATCACCATGTCGGCGGGCTTGTCGCGGAGCGCGGCGTTGATGAGCGTCACGTAGCGCTCGGCGATCCCGTCGACCGGGATGCCCCGGCCGCGGGCCTTCTCGATCTCGGCGGGGGAGCAGAGGTAGGCCCACACGGTGTCGTCGAACTGGAGGTAGCGGCATCCGGCGTCGTAGAACGCCCGCACGGCGTCGCGGTAGGCCGCGGCGAGGTCGTCGAACAGCGCCTCGTGGTCGGGGTAGACGCTCGCGTCGACGCCGTCGGCCTCGAGCCGCCAGTGCAGCACGGTCGGCGACGGGATCGTCATCTTCGGCGTCACGGACGTGTTCGCGGCGAGGAAGCGGAAGTGGTCGAGGAAGGGGTGGTCGGCGGGGAAGCCGATGCGGCCGTTCACGGAGGGCGCCTTGGGCTTGGTCTCGACGCCCGCGAACTGGATGCCGTGATCGATCTCGATGATCTCGACGCCGTCGAGGAGGCCGATGAAGTCGAAGTGCCACCACGAGCGGCGGAACTCGCCGTCGGTCACGACCTCGAGCCCCACGCCCTCCTGATGCCGGACGAGCTCGACGATCTCGCGGTCCTCGACGGCCGCGAGCCCGGCCTCGTCCAGCTCGCCCGTCGCGTGGCGCGCCCGGGCGTCCTTGATCGCGGAGGAGCGGAGGAAGCTGCCGACGTGATCGGCGGAGAAGGGCGCTGTCGTACGGGTCACGACTCGCAGTCTAGGGGCGCGTCAGCCGCCGACGTACGCGGCGAGGTGCTGCCCCGTCAGCGTCGACTTCGCGGCGACGAGCTCGGACGGAGTGCCCTCGAAGACGATCGTGCCGCCGTCGTGGCCGGCCCCCGGTCCGACGTCGATGATCCAGTCGGCGTGCGCCATCACGGCCTGATGGTGCTCGATGACGATGACCGACTTGCCGGCGTCGACGAGGCGGTCGAGCAGGCCGAGCAGCTGCTCGACGTCGGCGAGGTGCAGACCCGTGGTCGGCTCGTCGAGCACGTAGGTGCCGCCTTTGTCGGCCATGTGGATCGCGAGCTTGAGCCGCTGCCGCTCGCCGCCGGAGAGGGTCGTGAGCGGCTGACCGATCGTGAGGTAGCCGAGGCCGACGTCGGCCATGCGCTGCACGATGGCGTGGGCGGCGGGGATCCTCGACTCGGCCGCGCCGAAGAACTCGACGGCGTCGACGACCGACATCCCGAGCACCTCGCTGATGTTCTTGCCGCCGTCCTTCCCACCACCCAGCCGGTACTCGAGCACCGCGGCCTGGAACCTCTTGCCCTCGCACTCCTCGCAGACGGTCGAGGCCGAGCCCATCGCGCCGAGGTCGGTGTAGATGACGCCGTTGCCGTTGCACACCGGGCAGGCGCCCTCGGAGTTCGCGCTGAACAGCGCGGGCTTGACGCCGTTGGCCTTCGCGAAGGCGGTGCGGATCGGGTCGAGCATCCCCGTGTAGGTCGCGGGGTTGCTGCGCCGCGATCCCTTGATGGGGGCCTGATCGACCGAGACCACGTCCGACCCCGGCGTTCCCGAACCGCGTGGAAGGGAACCGTGGATCAGCGACGACTTGCCCGACCCCGCCACCCCGGTGACGACGCACAGCACGCCCAGGGGGATGTCGACATCCACCGCCCTGAGGTTGTGGCGGGTGGCGCCGCGGATCTCGAGCGTGCCGGTGGGCGTGCGCACCGACGGCTTGAGCGTCACGCGATCGTCGAGGTGCCGGCCGGTGAGGGTGCCGCTCGCGCGCAGCTCGTCGACCGTGCCTTCGAACTGCACCGTGCCGCCGTCGACGCCGGCGCGCGGGCCGAGGTCGACGACGTGGTCGGCGATCGCGATCGTCTCGGGCTTGTGCTCGACGACGAGCACCGTGTTGCCCTTGTCGCGCAGCCGCAGCAGCAGGTCGTTCATGCGCTGGATGTCGTGCGGGTGCAGCCCGACGGTCGGCTCGTCGAAGATGTACGACACGTCGGTGAGGCTCGATCCCAGGTGCCGGATCATCTTCGTGCGCTGCGCCTCGCCGCCGGAGAGCGTGCCCGAGGGGCGGTCGAGGGTGAGGTAGCCGAGGCCGATCTCCACGAACGAGTCGAGGGTCTGCTGGAGATTGCGCAGGAGCGGCCCGATGTCGCTCGTCGCGGACAGCCCGCGCACCCACGTCGCGAGGTCGCTGATCTGCATCGCGCACGCCTCGGCGATGTTCAGCCCCTGGATGCGCGACGACCGCGCTCCCTCGTTGAGTCGCGAGCCGCCGCAGTCGGGGCACGCCGTGAACGTCACGGCCCGCTCGACGAACGCGCGGATGTGCGGCTGCATCGCCTCGACGTCCTTGCTGAGGAACGACTTCTGCACGTTCGGCACGAGGCCGAGATAGGTCATGTTGATGCCGGCGACCTTGACCTTCGTCGACTCCTTGTAGAGGAAGTCGTGCCGCTGCTCGGGGGTGAAGTCCTTGATCGGGATGTCGGCGGGCACGAGCCCCGACTCGGTGAAGATGCGCACCGCCCACCCGGTGGCGTTGTAGCCGGGGATCGTGAGGGCGCCCTCGGCGATCGTCTTGTTCTCGTCGAAGAGCTCGGCGAGGTCGATGTCGCTCACGCTGCCCATGCCCTCGCAGCGGGGGCACTGGCCGCCCGTCGACACGAACTCGCGCTCGATCTGCTTGCCGCTCGACGTCTGCGCCGATCCCGTGCCCGAGACGGAGGCGACGTTGAACGAGAAGGCCTGCGGGCCGCCGATGCGCGGCTCGCCGAGTCGGCTGTAGAGGATGCGCAGCATCGCGTTCGCGTCGGTCGCGGTGCCGACGGTGCTGCGGGCGTTCGCGCCCATGCGCTCCTGGTCGACGATGATCGCCGTCGTGAGGCCGTCCATGACGTCGACGTCGGGACGCCCGGGACTCGGCATGAAGCCCTGCACGAACGCCGGGTAGGTCTCGTTGATGAGCCGCTGCGACTCGGCGGCGATCGTGCCGAAGACGAGGCTCGACTTGCCCGAGCCGGACACGCCCGTGAACACCGTCAGCCGGCGCTTCGGCAGCTCGACGGAGATGTTCTTGAGGTTGTTCTCGCGGGCGCCCTGCACGCGGATGAGGTCGTGGCTGTCGGCGGCCGAGACGGGGACGGCGGCGCTGTCGGCGGTCATGCTCTCACGGTATCGGGGGATGCGGACACCGGGCTTCCTGGATCCTGCTTCCTGGATCGTGCTCCCTAGATCTGCTTCCTCGTCGGTTCCCTCGTCCCTTGCTCGTCCCTTTCCCCGTCCGTGCGCCGCCCCGTGCCCTTCGGCCCCGTGCCCTTCGCCCTCGTGCCTTCGCGGTCGCCGATGTCCGACAATCGGGGGGTGACCCTGTCGATCGCGGGAGCCGCCGTGTCGCTGCTCGTGCTCGCGCCGAACGTGCTGCTCCTCGTCGCGCCTCCCCGGGACGGCATCCGCACCGCCGACGCGGGCCCCGTCTTCACGGTGCTCGAACGTGCCGGGCAGGTGGCGTGCCTCGCGCTCCCGTTCCTCACGGGGACCGCGGGGGCGTGGAGCTGGTGGATCGTGCCCGCCGCGCTCGCGGTCGGCGGCTACCTCGCGCTCTGGGTGCGCTACCTCGCCGTGCGGCGATTCGGCATCCTCTACCGCTCGCTCGGACCGCTGCCGATCCCGATGGCCGTGCTCCCGGTGGTCGCGTTCCTCGCCGCGGCCGGGTGGCTCGGGTCGTGGTGGGTCGCCGGAGCGGCGGTCCTGCTCGCCGCGGGCCACCTGCCGAACAGCTGGGCGACGCGGCAGGCCCTAGCTCGCGCGGCCGGGTGACGCCACCCCCAGCGCCGGAGGGGGTCGGGGGAGTTGACTGGGCCGATGGGATTCGGACGCCTGCTGCTGCGACTCGTCGTCGGCGGCATCTTCATCGGACACGGACTGCAGAAGCTCACGGGCGCCTTCGGAGGTCCGGGACTCGCGGGCACCGAGAAGATGATGGAGGCGTCGCGCCTGCATCCGCCGCGGAGGAACGCCCTCGCCGCCGCGCTCACCGAGACGCTCGGCGGGGTCGGTCTCGTGCTCGGAGCCGGGATGCCCGCCGCCACGGCGGCCGTGACGTCGGCGATGGCGACCGCGGTCACCAAGGTGCACGGCCGCAACGGCTTCTGGAACTCCCGCGGCGGCTACGAGTTCAACCTCACCCTGGTCGCGGCGGCGACGGCGCTCACGATCGACGGACCCGGGCCGCTCTCGGTCGACGCGCTCGTCGGCAAGCACCGCTGGGGGATCTTCTGGGGGCTGCTGGGGGCGGGCGCGGGCGTGCTCGCGTCGCAGGTCGCCGTCGAGCTCGGTGAGGATGCCGCGCCGCCTGCTGCCGCCGACTCGGCGGAGAGTGCGTCCGGGTCGCGCTAGGCGACGGCGAGCTAGGGCGGGTCGGCGCCGACCCCGACCGGGTTTCGCGCGGCGGCTCGGTGCGGTCGCGTCGTGTACCGCCGTCCGACGGGGGAGCGCCAGTCGATCGTGCCGTCGGGATGGGTCGCCTCGAGGCGCCAGCGCGTCTCGCCCTTGAGGGTGTGATCGCCTCGGCAGAGGTGCGCGAGCGACGCGGCATCGGTGCGCCCGCCCTCCGCCCAGGCGACGCCGTGGTCGACGTCGGACGAGGTCACGCGCCCGGTGCATCCGACGAACCGGCATCGCCCGTCGCGGATCGCGAGGAAGAGCCGCAGGTCGTCGGTGACGCGATAGCGGGTGCGCCCGAGCGCGAGGATCGCGTCGTCGCGCTCGTCGGTGATCGCGCGGCGCAGGATGCTCGCGGCCCCCGCGATGCGGCGGGTGGTGGCGGCATCCACGGGGCCGTAGCCCACGAGCTCGCCCATCGCGTCGTCGCGCCCCTGGAGCACCGAGACCGGGACGGTGAGCACGACGGCCGCCTTCGCGTCGCCGAACGGCCGGGACCCCTCGCCGCCGAGGATCGCCTCGACGAGCAGGTCGGCCCGCAGCTGGGAGAGGGTGCGGGGGTCGCCCCCTCGCCGCAGCGACCGCGCCCGTGCGTCGAGGATGCTGTCGGCGGCGACGGCCTCGGGCGCCGGCAGCCGCGCCGTCATCCAGGACATCCCGTCGGCGGCCGGCTCGAGCGTGACGCACCGGTCGTCGAC
>JAEWKY010000215.1 GCA_023457615.1 Actinomycetes bacterium
CGCGCAACCGCTCCATGGCCTCCGCGACGCTGTCCATCCGACCATTCTCCCGTCTCCCGCACGTCGGCCGCTCCCCCGCGCGCGACCGCGCGGTTTAGGCTCGGGGGCATGACGGCCGTGCGGGATCGAGGCATCGCGCCGTGCCGGTGAGCCGCCGCGGCGCGGGGGTCGTCGCCCTCCTCGCCCTGCTCGCCCCGCTCGTCGCGGCCGTGCCCGCGACCGCCGTCCCCCTCGTCCCCGAGGGGCGCTCGGCGACCGGCGGTCCCGTCACCGTGAGCGTCGTCGTGCCGATCACCGCGCGCCCCGGTGACGACGGGCTGCTCGACGCCGAGCTGCTGGAGACCGCGACCTCGCCGGCCGGGGTGCTCACGCGCGAGCTCGACGAGGTGCTCACGACGTCGGCGACGATCGCGCTCGACCCGATGATCACGGCGTCGATCCGGCTGCTCGGCTCCGCGGCCCCCGGGTCGGCGCTCGCCTGGCTCGACCGGCTCGCCGCCGCCCCGAACGACGTGTTCCTGCTCGCCTACTCCGACGCCGACCTGAGCGCGCTCGCGCGGGCCGGGGCGCTCGAGCTCGCGCTCTCCGTCGACCTCGACTTCGCGATCGTCCCCTCCGCCTTCGGCCCGGCCGAGACGGCGTCGCCCGCGCCGACCGCGACGCCGACCCCGGATGCGACCGACGCGACCGACGATCCCCCGCCGCTGCCGACCACCGACGAGCTGCTGTCCTGGCCCGACACCCTCGGCCGCGTCGCCTGGCCCTCGGAGGGATCGGCGGTCGGCTCCGACGTCGCGGCGTACACGGCGGCGGGCTTCGACGCGCTCCTGCTGAGCTCCGCGAACGTCTCCGAGACGTCGAGCGCGAGCGTCGACATCGACGGGATGCCCGTGCTCGTCGCCGACTCCGCGGCCTCCGCCCTGTTCCGCGAGGCGAGCACGTCCGTGGATCTCGCGGCACGCGGTCAGTCGATCGCGCGTCTGGGCGCCGCTCTCGACGGGCTCGCCGCGGCGCATCCCGGCCGCTCGATCGTGCTCACGCTGGATCGCTCCTCGGGCTTCGCCTTCTACGGCCTCACCGAGACCTACGCCGCTCTGGCCGCGCGCGACGGCACGCGTCTCGCCGGACTCTCCGAGCTGCTCGACGCCCCGACCGGGTCGGCCCAGGTGGTCGACGGCGCCGCGTCGGCGGCCCTCGACCGCACGCCCGCGCTCGTCGCCGCGCTCGAGGAGGAGGCGGCGTTCGCGACCATCCTCGAGGACCCGGCCCTGCTCACCGCCCCCCGGCGGCTCCAGCTGCTCGCCCTGCTCGCCGTGTCGGGCACCTCGGGGGAGGACTGGCCGGAGCGGGCCGACGCGTTCCTCGCGCGCTCGACCGAGCTCCTCGGCTCGGTGTCGATCGTCGACACGGGCGACCTGCTCGTCGCGAGCAGCACCCCGACGATCCCGATCCACGTGGCCAACGGCCTCGACTTCCCCGTCACCGTGCGGCTCGCCGTGCGGCCGCAGCGTCCGCGCATCCGCATCGAGTCGCCCGTCGAGGTGACGATCGAGCCCGGCTCGTCGAAGGCCGTGCGGCTCGAGGCCCAGGCGATCACGAACGGCGACGTGGTCGTCGTCGTGAGCCTCTCGAGCCCGTCGAGCGGCGTCGCGATCGGCCAGTCGCGCAGCTTCAACGTCGACCTGCAGGCGCAGTGGGAGACGGTCGGCATCGTCGTCGGCGCGGGGGTCGTGCTGATCTTCGCGGCCGGCATCGCGCGCAACGTCATCGTGCGCCGCCGCCGGGCGGCCGCCGAGCGCGGTGGGGATGCCGCGACCGCAGGCCCGGGGGCGCGCGCGTGAGCACGACCCGGCGGGCGAGCATCGTCCTCGCCGGCGGGACGGTGCTGTCGCGCGTCCTGGGGTTCGTGAGCGTCGTCACGCTGACGACGACGATCGGATCGCTCGGCGCGGGACCGAACGCGTTCGCGCTCGCCAACCAGCTCCCGACGTACATCTACGCGATCGTCGCGGGCGGCCTCCTGTCCGCGGTGCTCGTGCCGCACATCGTACGGGCGGCCGGTCAGGCGGACGGCGGGCAGGCGTTCGTCAACCGCCTCGTGACCCTCGGGATCAGCGCCTTCCTCGTGACGACGGTGCTCGCGACCGTCGGGGCGCCGGTGCTCGTGCGCCTGTACGCGCTGCGCGGCGAGGACGACGCCCTGCGCGGCGGCGGGCTCGAGCTCGCGATCGTGCTCGCCTACTGGTGCCTGCCGCAGATCTTCTTCTACGCCGTCTACGCGCTCGTCGGCGAGGTGCTGAACGCGCGCGGCGTATTCGGTCCGTCGGCCTGGGCGCCCGTGCTGAACAACGTCGTCATGATCGGGGCGATCGCGCTGTTCGGAGCTCTCTACGGCACGGGCGAGGTGCACGCCGACGCCGCGGGCTGGGAGATGGGTCAGATCGTGGTGCTCGCCGGCGGGGCGACCCTCGGGGTGGCGCTGCAGGCCGCGATCCTGGTCCCCTTCTGGCGCCGCACGGGGCTGACCTTCCGTCCCGACTTCCGGTGGCGCGGCGCGGGCCTCGGCGCCCCGGCGCGCGCGGCCACCTGGGTGTTCGGCCTCGTGCTCGTCGTGCAGGTCACGAACTACGTGCAGACCAACGTCGCCGCGACGACGGGCGACGACGATCCGTCGCTCATGGTGCTGCGCGTCACGTGGCTCATCTTCATGCTGTCGCACTCCGTGATCGCGATCTCGATCGCGACGCCCTACTTCACCCGCATGAGCCACGCGGTCACGGCGGGCGACCTCCCCGCCCTGCGCGCCGATCTGGCCGCCGCGCTGCGGAGCGTCGCGCTGCTCGTGACCGGCGCGGGCGCCGCGATCGCCGCGGCCGCGCTGCCGTTCGGCGCCGTGTTCGACCTGCGCGCCGCACCCGCGATCGCGATCGTGCTGCTCGCGTTCCTCGTCGGCCTCGTGCCGTTCAGCACCCTCTACCTGGTGACCCGCGGGTTCTACGCCCTCGGCGACACCCGCACGCCGTTCGTGCTCCAGGTCGTGCAGGCGGCGATCTTCATCGCCGGGGCGCTGCCGCTGCTGCTCGCGCCGCCCGAGTGGATCGCGGTGGGCATCGGCCTCGCGACGTCGCTGTCGACGGTCGTGCAGGCGGTCGTCGGCGCGCTCCTGCTGCGGAGACGGCTCGGCGGCGGCGGTCGCCGGCTCGTGCGGCGCTTCGGCATCTACGCCCTCGCGAGCATCCCCGCCGCCGCCGCCGGCGTGGGGGTGCTCGCCCTGCTCGGCGGCTTCACGGCCGGAGGTTTCGCGACCGCGGGACTCGCGGAGGCGCTCGTGGCGACCGCGCTCGTCGGCGGCGCCGGCATCCTGGTCTTCCTGCTCGTGCTCGCGGCGACCCGCGCGCCCGAGCTGAACTCCCTGCGCGGCCTGCTCCGCCGGTGAAATAACCCGTCCCTAAGCTGTGTTGCACCGGGTGACGGACTGAAGGACGGACGGCAATGCGGCAGATAGTCATCATCGGATCGGGCCCCGCGGGCTACACCGCGGCGATCTACGCGGCGCGCGCCAACCTGCGCCCGCTCGTGATCGCGTCGAGCATCGAGTTCGGCGGCGAGCTCATGAAGACGACCGAGGTCGAGAACTTCCCGGGCTTCCCCGAGGGCATCATGGGCCCCGAGCTCATGATGAAGATGCAGGAGCAGGCCGAGCGCTTCGGCGCCGAGATCGCCTACGAGGATGTCCTGAAGCTCGAGCTCGACGGCGAGGTGAAGCGCATCCACCTCGGCAACGGCACCGTCGAGGAGGCCCTGACCGTCATCTACGCGACGGGCTCGGAGTACCGCAAGCTCGGCCTGGCCGACGAGACCCGCCTGTCGGGCTACGGCGTGTCGTGGTGCGCGACCTGCGACGGCGCGTTCTTCAAGCAGAAGCGCGTCGCGGTGGTCGGCGGCGGCGACTCGGCGCTCGAGGAGGCGACGTTCCTCACGCGCTTCGCCGACAAGGTCTACCTCGTGCACCGGCGGGACGCGCTGCGCGCCTCGGCCGCGATGCAGGAGCGTGCCTTCAACGACCCGAAGATCGAGTTCCTCTGGAACCAGGAGGTCGCCCACATCTACGGCGACGAGAAGGTCACGGGATTCGGCCTCGTGAACACCGTCGACGGCACGGAGACCACGCACGACCTCGACGGCCTGTTCGTCGCGATCGGCGCCGACCCGCGCACGCACCTCGTGCACGGCCAGCTCGAGCTGACCGCCGAGGGCACGATCGCCGTGCAGGGCCGCTCGTCGAAGACGAACCTGCCGGGCGTGTTCGCGGCGGGCGACGTCGTCGACCCGACCTACAAGCAGGCGATCACGGCCGCCGGGTCGGGCACCGTCGCGGCGCTCGACGCCGAGCACTACCTCGCCGACCTCCCCGCGGAGCTCCTCGCGCGCACGACGCCCGAGACGGCATCCGCCTGACCCCGCCGGGCTCAGACTCACCGAAGGAAGAAGGAACAGCAATGTCCAGCGCAGTGGCAGTCACCGACGCGTCGTTCGACGCCGACGTCATCCAGGCGTCGCACGAGAAGCCCGTGATGGTCGACTTCTGGGCCGAGTGGTGCGGCCCGTGTCGCGCCGTCTCGCCGATCCTCGACAAGATCGCCGAGGAGAACGCCGAGAAGCTCTCGATCGTCAAGGTCGACGTCGACGCCAACCTCGAGACGGCGGAGAAGTACGGCATCGTCTCGATCCCGGCGATGTTCGTCTTCAAGGACGGCGAGGTCGTCAAGCGGGTCATCGGCGCGAAGCCGAAGCCGGCTCTCGAGGCGGATCTCGCGGAGTTCCTCGCGTAACCAGTCGTCATCCGGTGGCCCCTTCCCCGTCGTGGGGAGGGGCCTTCGGCGTCTCGGCGGGTAACCTCGGTGGTTATGCAGACGCAGGGCAACAACATGGATCCGTGGTTCGGGCTGTACGCCGCCCGTACGGCCGGCCTGTCGGCCTCCGAGGTCCGAGCCCTGTTCGCCGTCGCCAGCCGCCCCGAGGTGGTCTCGCTGGCCGGCGGCATGCCCTACGTGTCCGCCCTGCCGCAGGAGCTGCTCTCCGCGGCCGTCGAGAAGACCGTGCGCGAGAGGGGCGCCACCGCCCTCCAGTACGGCTCGGGCCAGGGGATGCCGGCGCTGCGCGAGCAGATCCTCGACGTCATGGCGCTCGAGGGCATCCACGCCGGCGTCGACGACCTCGTCGTGACGACCGGGTCGCAGCACGCGCTCGAGCTCGTCGCGAAGCTGTTCCTGGACCCGGGCGACGTCGTGATCGCCGAGGGGCCGTCGTACGTTACCGCGATCACGGTGTTCAAGTCGTTCCAGGCGCAGGTCGTGCACGCCGCGATGGACGACGAGGGACTCGACCCCGAGGCGCTGCGCGAGACCATCGCGCGCGTGCGGGCCGAGGGGCGCAGGATCAAGTTCCTGTACACGATCCCGTCGTTCCACAACCCGATGGGCGTCACGCTGCCGTGGGCGCGCCGCATGGAGATCCTCGAGATCGCGCGGCAGAACGAGATCCTCGTGCTCGAGGACAACCCCTACGGGCTGCTGTACTTCGACCAGGCGCCGCCGCACGCGATGCGCTCGATCGAGGAGGACGGGGTGATCTACCTCGGCACCTTCTCGAAGACGCTCGCCCCGGGCCTCCGGGTGGGCTGGGCCGTCGCCCCCCACGCGATTCGAGAGAAGCTCATCTTGGCGAACGAGGCCGCCGTGCTCTCGCCGTCGTCGTTCTCGCAGACCGTGGTCTCGGAGTATCTCGCGACCGCCGACTGGAGGGGCCAGATCGACACCTTCCGCGGCGTCTACCGCGAACGGCGCGACGCGATGCTGTCCGCGCTCTCCGAGCAGCTCCCGACCCTGTCCTGGACCGTCCCCACGGGCGGCTTCTACGTGTGGCTCCGGCTGCCCGAGCACCTCGACTCGAAGGCGATGCTCCCGCGCGCCGTCAAGGAGCTCGTCGCCTACACGCCCGGCACGGCCTTCTACGCCGACGGCGCCGGCCGCAACGCGATGCGGCTGTCGTTCTGCTACCCGACGCCCGACTTCATCCGGGAGGGCATCCGCCGTCTCGCGATCGTGATCAACGGCGAGCTCTCGCTGCTCAACGACTTCCAGCAGACCGCCCCCGTCGCCACCCTGCCCGCCGAGCCCGAGGGCGTGCTGCCCCCGTTCGCCGGCTGATGGCCGAGCTCGGCACCGTCGTCGTCCTCGCCGGCGGCATCTCCCACGAACGCGACGTGTCGCTCCGCAGCGGTCGGCAGGTCGCCGACAGCCTCCTCGAGCACGGGGTCGAGGTGGAGCTGCGCGACCCGGACGCGACGCTCCTGGCGCACCTGCGCGACACGCGCCCGGATGTCGTCTGGCCGGCCCTGCACGGCGCCTCGGGCGAGGACGGGGCGCTCCGCGGCCTCCTGGAGTTCCTCGGAGTGCCGTTCGTCGGCTCGTCGTCGTCCGCCGCGCGGCTGGCCTGGGACAAGCCCACCGCGAAGATCGTCGTCGCACGCGCCGGGGTCGCCACCCCGCGCTCGATCACCCTCGGCCGCGACGCCTTCCGCGAGCTCGGCGCCGACGCGATCTTCGCCGCGATCGACGACGAACTCCCCCTCCCCCTCGTCGTGAAGCCCGCCCAGGGCGGCTCGGCGCAGGGCGTCACGATCGTCACCGAGCGCGCCGGGATGCCGCGAGCCATGGTCGAGGCGTACACCTACTGGGACGTCGCACTCGTCGAGCAGCAGATCCTCGGCACCGAGATCGCCGTCGGCGTGCTCGACACGGGCGACGGCCCCGTCGCCCTGCCGGCCGTGGAGATCGAGCCGCTCTCGGGCGTGTACTCCTTCGAGGCGCGCTACAACGCCGGCGAGACCCGCTTCTACACCCCGGCCCGCCTCGCCCCCGACGTCGCCGCACGCGCCGCCGAGACGGCCGTCGCGGCGCACACGGCGCTCGGGATGCGGCACCTCTCGCGGGTCGACCTCATCGTCGACGGCGCGGGCACGCCGTGGTTCCTCGAGGCCAACGTGCTGCCGGGGCTGACGGAGACCTCGCTCCTCCCCCAGGCGCTCGAGGCCGCCGGGCACGACCTCGGGTGGGTCTACACGACGCTCGCCGAGATCGCGCGGGCGGGCTGACCCCCTCGCGGGTTGAGTGCCCGCCGCAGGCGTGTGCCCGCGGCACTCGACCCGCCGTCCGGAGGTCAGCCGACGTTCGGGTCGACGCCGAGCTCGGCGAGGATGCGGCGCAGATCGGCGACGGTCGCGAAGTCGATCGTGATCGTGCCGCGCGCGGCGCCGAGGGCGATCCTCACCCGCGTGTCGAGCTTGTCGCCGAGCCGCTCCGCGAGCTCCGCGAGCTGATCCTGACGCTTGCCCGCGACGGGCTTGGCGGGCTTCTTGGCGGGCGCGAGCATCCCCGCCGCCGCCTCGGCGGCCCGCACCGACAGGTCTTCGTTGATGATCTTGTCGGCGAGCTTGCGCATCCCCGACTCGTCCGCAACGGAGAGGATGGCGCGCGCGTGACCCGCCGTGAGCACGCCGGCCGCGACCTTCGACTGGATCGCCTCGGGGAGCTTGAGCAGTCGGATGGTGTTCGTGATCTGCGGTCGCGAGCGGCCGATGCGCTCCGCGAGCTGCTCCTGCGTGATGCCGAAGTCCTCGAGCAGCTGCTTGTAGGCCGAGGCCTCCTCGAGCGGGTTGAGCTGCGCGCGGTGGATGTTCTCCAGCAGCGCGTCGCGCAGCATGTCCTCGTCGGCCGTGTCCTTGACGACGGCGGGGATGCTGGTCCTGCCGGCGGCCCGGGAGGCGCGGAACCGACGCTCGCCCATGATGAGCTCGTACTGCGGCTCCCCCTCGCCGGCGCCCGCCCGGGGGCGCACGACGACGGGCTGCAGCACGCCGAACTCCCGGATCGACACCGTGAGCTCCTGCAGCGCGGCGTCGTCGAACTCCGTGCGCGGCTGCACGGCGTTCGGCACGATGTCGGAGAGGTCGAGCTCAGCCAGCCGGGCGCCGGGCACGGCCACGAGGTCGCTCTCGCCGCCGAAGAAGACGTCGACCGGACGATCCTGGTCACCCGTCGCGTCGGGGGCGGGTCCCGTCGGGATGAGCGCCCCGATGCCCCGACCGAGGCCCGTGCGCTTGGGGGCGGCCGCCATCAGGCGACGCTCCGGCGTGCGATCTCGGCCGCGGCTTCGCGGTACGACAGCGACCCCGGCGAGTTCGCGTCGTACGTGATGACGCTCTGGCCGTAGCTCGGCGCCTCCGAGATGCGCACCGAGCGCGGGATCACGGTGGTCAGCGTCTCCTTCGGGAAGTGCTCGCGCACCTCGTCGACGACCTGGTTGGCGAGGTTCGTGCGCGAGTCGTACATCGTGAGCAGGATCGTCGAGAGCGCGAGCTTGGGGTTGAGGTGGCGCTGGATGAGCTGGATGTTGTCGAGCAGCTGGCTCAGTCCCTCGAGGGCGTAGTACTCGCATTGGATCGGGATGAGCACCTCCTTCGCCGCGACGAAGGCGTTGATCGTGAGCAGCCCCAGCGAGGGCGGGCAGTCGATGAAGACGTAGTGGAACGGCGACTCCGCCTGCTCCGCGAGATACGTCTCGAGCGCCGAGCGCAGGCGCTGCTCGCGGGCGACGAGCGAGACGAGCTCGATCTCGGCGCCGGCGAGGTGGATCGTCGCGGGGACGCACCACAGTCCGGGGAACTCGGGGCTCTGCTGCACCGCGTCGCGCATCGGGGCGTCACCCACGATGACGTCGTAGACGCTCTCGATCTCGGCGCGGTGCTCCACGCCGAGCGCCGTCGACGCGTTGCCCTGGGGGTCGAGGTCGATGACGAGCACCCGGGCGCCCTGCTGCGCGAGCGCGGCGGCGAGGTTGACGGTCGACGTCGTCTTGCCGACGCCGCCCTTCTGGTTCGCGACCGTGAGGATGCGCGTCTGCGCGGGCAGCGGAAGCGTCGCGTCGGAGAGCGCCTGGCGGCGGCGGGTGAGCTCGGCGACCTCCTGGGCGAGAGGGGTCGTGGCGTCGAAGCTACTCACGGAGGGAGCCTTTCGGTGGTGCTGGGGAGACGTGATGTTTCACGTGGAACATCGGAGGCCGGCGCGGCGGCGGCTGATCAGTCAGCCAGCCTAGCCCGAAAGACCCGGGTCGCCTCCGGGACGATCCCCTCCCCCAGGACGAGCACCTCCGCGTCGCGCAGCCGCGCCTTGCGGATCGCCTTGTCGGCGGCCTCGACCTCCTGCTGCACGCGCTCCCCCTTGAGCAGCACGAGCTCGCCGCCGGGACGCAGGAGAGGGACGCAGAGCGGGATCAGCTTGCTCAGCGCCGACACCGCGCGGGCCGTCACCTGGTCGAGCCTCGGCTCCGGGGCGACGTCCTCGGCTCGACCGCGCAGGACGGTGACGTTCCGCAGCCCGAGCCGCTCGGCCTCCTCGGAGAGCCAGTCGGTGCGCCGCTCCATCGGCTCGATGAGCACGAGGTGCGCGTCGGGCCGCGCGATGGCGAGCACGAGGCCCGGCAGCCCGGCGCCGCTGCCGACGTCACCGACGCGTCCCGGGACGAGCAGGGGCGCCAGCAGTGCCGAGTTCACGACATGGCGCGACCAGAGCCGCTCGAGCTCGAGCGGACCGACGAGGCCCCGCTCCTCGCCGTGCTGGGCGAGATCGGCGGTGAAGGCTCGGGCGAGCTCGAGCCGATCGCCGAACAGCGCGGCCGCGTACGCGGGCTCCGACTCCAGCACGGGATTCCTCTCGGGATGTTTCACGTGAGACACGAACGCCTAGGCGTTGGAGCTGAAGGAGACGGTCACATCCGACCGTCTCGCGACGCCAGCGCCCACCGCCGTCACACTGATCGGTTCACGTCGGACCTGGCACGGATGTTTCACGTGAAACCCCGTGCCGAACGACTACCGGGGGCGGATGACCGTGTGGCGGTCCCTGCCCTCGCCCTCGGACTCCGACGTGTAGCCGCGCTCGGCGACGATGTCGTGCACGACCTTGCGCTCGTAGCTCGACATGGGCGGCAGCGAGGCCGACGAGGCGCCGCCCTCGAGACGCGTGATCGCGTGATCGACGAGCGCGCCCAGCTCGGTGGCGCGGGCGTCGCGCGATCCGCCGATGTCGAGGATGAGCCGCGAGAAGCGGCCCGTCTTGTTCTGCACGGCGAGACGGGTGAGCTCCTGCATCGCCGCGACGGTGTCGGGCTTCGACAGCAGGCGCAGGTTCGAGCCCTCCCCCGCCGAGACCGACACGTAGGCGCGACCGGCCCGGGCGTCGATGTCGAGGTCGCCGTCGATGTCGGCGATGTCGAGGAGCTCCTCGATGTAGTCGGCCGCGGCGTCGCCCTCGTCGATGATGTCCTGCTCGGACGCCGGGACGTCCTGCTCCGCCGGCGTCTCGGCCGCGGCGGCGGCCTCCTCGACGGGACCGGTCTCGGTGATGTCGCTCATCGGCGTCCGCCCTGCTTCTTCGATCGGTTCTTGTTCACCGGCTGCTGCCGCTGGGTCTTCTTGGGCTCCTCGACGATCTCGACCGCCGACTCCTCCTCGACGATGCCCTTGCGCTGGCGCTTCTTCGCCAGGCGGGCCTCGCGCGCGAGCGCCGCCTCGCTGCCGGGGGTCGGCATGTTCCGGATGACGATGAACTGCTGCACCATCGTCCAGACGTTCGAGGTGAGCCAGTAGAACATGACGCCGATCGGGAACGCGAAGCCCGAGAAGGCGAAGACGAGCGGCAGGATGTACAGCAGGATGCGCTGCTGCCGGTACATCGGCGACGCCTTCATCTCGGGCGACTGGTTCTTCGACATGATCTGCAGCTGCGTGATGAACTGCGACGCCGTCATGAGCACGACCATGACCACCGCGATGACGATCACGACGACCTCGACCGGGTTCTCGGCGAGGGCGGACTGGATGCTGTGCTGCAGCGGCGCGATGTCGAACAGCGACGAGCCGCCGAACTGCGCCGCGAGCTCCTGGTTGAGCAGGCCGACGCCCGCCTTGAAGCTGCCGTCCGCCTGGGGGCGCGACTCGTTCAGCACCGAGAAGAGGCTGAAGAAGATCGGCATCTGGATGAGCAGCGGGAGGCACGAGGCGAACGGGTTCGTGCCCGCCTTCGAGTAGAGCGCCATGGTCTCGCGCTGCATCGCCTCGCGGGAGAACTGGTCGCGCTTGCCGCGGTACTTGTCCTGGATCTTCTTGAGCTGCGGCGCGACCTCGAGCATCTTGCGCTGGCTCTTGATCTGCCGCACGAAGATCGGGATGAGCGCCGCGCGCACGACGAGCACGAGCCCGACGATCGACAGCACCCAGGTCAGGCCCGCGGCGGGGTCCATCCCGAGCAGGTCGAGGAGGGTGTGGAAGCCCACGAGGATCGCCTCGATGACCCACTTGATGGGCCACAGGAGCGTGTTGAAGAAACCGAAGATGCCGTCCAAGGCGTCAGCCCTTTCCCTGGCTCGCCGGAATGACGAAGCCGAAGTGTGTGATCGAGTAGCGGGGCACGCGTCGGGCGGGCACGTCGTCGATGCCGCCCTTCGCCCACGGGTGGCAGCGCGCGATGCGCCACATGCCGAGGGCGACGCCCTTCACGACCCCGTGCTGCTGGATGGCGCCGAGCGCGTAGCCCGAGCAGCTCGGGTAGTAGCGGCAGACGTCGCCGTAGAGCGGCGAGATCACCGCGCGGTAGCCGCGCAGGATCAGCACGCACGTGTTGCGGGGCAGCAGCCAGAGGAAGGCGAGCGCGCGCATCAGCGGACGTCCTTCGCGGCGGGGGTGGCGAGCACGGCGTGCATGTCGGCGGAGAGACTATCCCAGGACGCTTGCGCGACTCCCGGGAGCACCCGGATGACGACGTCCTCGCCGCGGTGGCCGGCATCCACGAAGGAGCGGCCGAGCGCCTTCAGGCGACGACGCACGAGGTTGCGATCGACGGCGATCCCGACGGCCTTCGACACGACGACCCCGAAGCGCACGGGCGCCGCGGGGTCGGTGGGGAGCCGGTGGTACACCGCGGACGCCGTCGGGACGCGCCGCCCGCGTCGGACCGCGGCTCGGAAGTCCGCAGGGAGGACCACCCGGTTCGCCCTGGCGAGCACGGGCTCTTAGGCGGAGAGCTCGGTGCGCCCCTTGCGACGGCGGGCGGCCAGGATGGCGCGGCCCGCACGCGTGCGCATGCGGAGGCGGAAGCCGTGCACCTTGGCGCGGCGCCGGTTGTTCGGCTGGAAGGTTCGCTTGCTCATGATGGTCTCCACGCCCGGCGGCCGCGAGCGGAGGCCGGGAAGATCAGGTAGTCGCGCGCAGCGGCGCGTGAACTGATTAAAGATACGGTCGGCGCGCCGTTCGGTCAAACGGCCGCCCATCCGCGAAGAACCCGCCGCACTCCCCGGGTCGGCCCGGTTGACCTGTCCACACCTGTGAGAACTAAGGTGAACTGGCGTCGACCGCATCCGCTGAGAGAACGCCGGACAGCTCGTCCACAGGAATCAGGCCGGTGGATAACCCTGTGCACAACCATTTCCGCGTTCCAGGATGAAGGCATGAGCGACACCGACCCGACCCGCGACCTCTGGTCGGCCGTGGTCGCCCACCTCGCCGCCGACGAGCGCATCACCCCGCAGCTCCACGGCTTCATCAGGCTCGTCGAGCCGAAGGGCGTGCTCGCCGGCGTGCTCTATCTCGAGGTCCCCAACGAGCTGACCCGCGGGATGCTCGAGCAGCGCATCCGCGTTCCCCTCATCGAGGCCATCACGAGCGCCGCGGAGGAGGTCACGAACTTCGCGATCGTGGTCAATCCCGAGATGCAGGCCGCGACGCTCACCCCCGTCACCGACATCGACGAGGCGGGCGCGCCCTCGACCGAGCCGTCGTCGTCGGTCTCCGAGGTCTCGAGCCGGCGCGGCGACTCCCGGCTCAATCCGAAGTACAACTTCGACAACTTCGTCATCGGCGGGTCGAACCGCTTCGCGCACGCCGCGGCGGTCGCCGTCGCCGAGGCGCCGGCCAAGGCCTACAACCCGCTGTTCATCTACGGCGACTCGGGCCTCGGCAAGACCCACCTCCTCCATGCCATCGGGCACTACGCCGAGAACCTCTACTCGGGCATCCGCGTGCGGTACGTCTCGAGCGAGGAGTTCACGAACGACTTCATCAACGCGATCCAGAACAACAGGTCGGCCGCCTTCCAGTCCCGCTACCGGGAGGTCGACATCCTCCTGATCGACGACATCCAGTTCCTGCAGCGCGCGGTCGAGACGCAGGAGGCGTTCTTCCACACCTTCAACACGCTGCACGATCACAGCAAGCAGGTCGTCATCACGAGCGACGTGGCTCCGAAGTTCCTCACCGGATTCGAGGACAGGATGCGCTCGCGCTTCGAGTGGGGCCTCATCACCGACGTGCAGGCGCCCGACCTCGAGACCCGCATCGCGATCCTCCGCAAGAAGGCGCAGAGCGAGAAGCTCCAGGTGCCCGACGACATCCTCGAGTTCATGGCGACGAAGGTGTCGAGCAACATCCGCGAGCTCGAGGGCACGCTCATCCGCGTCACCGCGTTCGCGAGCCTCAACCGCACCCCCGTCGATCTGCAGCTCGTGCAGACGGTGCTCAAGGACCTCATCACCCTCGACGAGGACAACGTCATCGCGCCGGTCGACATCATCAATCACACCGCCGACTACTTCAAACTCACCGTCGACGACCTCTACGGCTCGAGCCGGTCGCAGGCCGTCGCGACGGCGCGTCAGATCGCGATGTACCTGTGCCGCGAACTCACCAACCTGTCGCTGCCCAAGATCGGGCAGCTCTTCGGCAACCGCGATCACACGACGGTCATGTACGCCAACAAGAAGATCAGCGAACTCATGAAGGAGCGTCGCTCGATCTACAACCAGGTGACCGAGCTCACCGCGCGCATCAAGCAGAACCAGCGCTTCAACAAGCTCTGACCGCCCCGGGCAGCCGTCACCCCCGAACAGGGGACTAGACGAATCGGTCTGCGATGCGAGGACTCCACAACTTGTGGACAGCTTGTGGAAAACTCCCCCGACACACCGGAACAGGATGTGGACTTCTCGCCGGTCGGCTGTGGATCGCCACGCGCCCGACCGGCGTTCTCCACGACCGGGCGCCTCGGCATCCACACGTCCTCGTCATCTCACACCGGTGTAGTTCCCAGCGCGCCGTAGCTGGGACGACCGGTTATCCACATCTCCCCACGGGTTAAGAAGAAGAGCCTTCCTTCTCCGATCTCTCCGTTCGACAACGAAAGGCCCGAAACCCCCGGCCCTTCCCTGTGCCAGGATCGATGTGACATCCTGGCCCACCCGGGATCCGTCCCAACGCCCGCGCAAGGAGTGCCGTTTCGTGAAGTTCCAGGTCAATCGGGACGTCTTCAGCGAAGCCGTGTCGTTCGCGGTCAAGCTGCTGCCCCAGCGCACGACCCAGCCCATCCTCAGCGGCGTGCTGCTCGAGGCCGCCGACGGCGTGCTCGTGCTGAGCTCCTTCGACTACGAGGTGTCGTCGCGCACCGAGATCGCGGCCGAGGTCGACGAGGCGGGCAGCGCGCTCGTCTCCGGCCGTCTCCTTGCCGACATCGCGAGCCGGCTGCCCAACGCCCCCGTGCAGTTCTCCACGGTCGACGGCAAGATCGCGGTGCAGTGCGGCTCCGCGAAGTTCACGCTCGGCTCGATGCCGGTCGAGGAGTACCCGACTCTTCCTCAGATCAGCGAGCGCACGGGCGTGCTGCCCGCCGAGGACTTCGCCGCCGCCGTCGCCCAGGTCACGGTCGCGGCCTCGCGGGACGATGTCACCCCCGTGATCACGGGTGTGCAGCTCGAGGTCGGCGACAACAGCCTCTCGCTCGTCGCGACCGACCGCTACCGCGTCGCCGTGCGCGAGATCGACTGGGATTCCGGCAACTCGTCGGCCGAGGGCACGACCGCGCTCATCCCCGCCCGCACGCTCGCCGAGATCGGCAAGACCTTCGCGCACAGCGGCACGGTCTCGGTCACGATCAGCCGTGGCGACGACCGTGAGCTCATCGCCTTCAGCGCCGACAAGAAGACCGTCACGTCGCTGCTGCTCAAGGGCAACTTCCCGCCGGTCAAACGGCTCTTCCCCGAGGGCGTCGAGGACTACGCCGTCCTCAACACGGCGGATCTCGTCGAGGCCACGCGCCGTGTCTCCCTCGTGCTCGAGCGCGAGGCGGCCCTGCGCTTCTCGTTCTCGATCGAGGGAGTGACCCTCGAGGCGGCCGGCGTCGAGCAGGCGCAGGCGTCCGAGACCATCGAGGGCCAGCTCGTCGGCCAGGACACTGTCGTGTCGCTCAAGCCGTCGTTCCTGCTCGACGGCCTCGGCGCCGTGCATTCGGAGTACGTGCGACTGTCGTTCACGAAGACCGACAACCCGAACAAGCCCGGTCCCGTGCTCATCACGAGCCACTCCACGAAGGAGCCGGCGGGCACGGACAACTACAAGTACCTCCTGCAGCCCAACCTGCTGCTGCGCTGACCCGGACGGAGCCACCGCCGTGCACATCGGACTCGTCGGCCTCGGCAAGATGGGCGGCAACATGCGCGAGCGCCTTCGGCGCGGGGGGATCGAGGTCACGGGCTACGACCCGAACCCCGACGTCACCGACGTGGCGGATCTCGCAACGCTCGCCGCGACGCTCCCGACGCCCCGGGTGGTGTGGATCATGGTGCCGTCCGGAGCGGTGACCGACCAGGTGGTCGCCGACGTCGCGGCCGTGCTCGAGCCCGGCGACCTCGTGATCGACGGCGGCAACTCGCGCTTCACCGACGACGCCGTCCATGCCGCGCACCTGGCGGAGAAGGGCATCCGCTTCGTCGACTGCGGGGTCTCGGGCGGGGTCTGGGGTCTCACAAACGGCTACGGGCTCATGGCCGGCGGGGATGCCGCCGACATCGAGGAGCTGCTCCCGGTCTTCGACGCGCTCCGCCCCGAGGGACCGCGCGACGAGGGCTTCGTGCACGCGGGCACGGTCGGCGCCGGGCACTACGCGAAGATGGTGCACAACGGAATCGAGTACGCGCTCATGCAGGCCTGGGCCGAGGGCTACGAGCTCATGTCGGCCCGCGACGACCTCATCCACGACGTCACCGGCACGTTCAAGGCCTGGCAGCGCGGCACCGTCGTGCGCAGCTGGCTGCTCGAGCTGCTCGTGAAGGCGCTCGAGGAGGATCCCGCGCTCGCCGACATCGAGGGCTACGTCGAGGACTCCGGCGAGGGCCGCTGGACCGTGCACGACGCTCTCGATCACGCCGTGCCGGTGCCTACGATCAGCGCGGCGATCTTCGCGCGCTTCGTGTCGCGCCAGCAGGACTCGCCGTCGATGAAGGCCGTCGCCGCGCTGCGCAAGCAGTTCGGCGGTCACGCCGTGCGCAAGGCGTGACGCCCGGTCCGGGAGCAGCCGCCCGGTGATCGTCGCGCACCTCCAGCTCTCCGACTTCCGCAACTACGCGCAGGCCGCGGTCGACCTCGTCCCCGGCCCGAACCTCTTCGTCGGCAGCAACGGTCAGGGCAAGACCAACCTCGTCGAGGCGATCGGCTACCTGAGCACCCTCGGCTCGCACCGGGTCGCGTCCGATCAGGCGCTCATCCGCGCGGGCCGCGACTCGGCGATCATCCGCGCCCGCCTCGAGCACGGCGAGCGGAGCGTGCTCGTCGAGGTGCAGCTCAACCGCTCGTCGGCGAACCGCGCCCAGGTCAACCGGGTCTCGACGAAGCCGCGCGAGCTGCCCCGGTACGCCGCGAGCGTGCTCTTCGCGCCGGAGGATCTCGCCCTCGTGCGCGGCGACCCGGGAGGCCGGCGCCGGTACCTCGATCAACTGCTCGTGCAGCTCGCCCCGCGGCTCGCGGGCGTGCTCGCCGACTACGACCGCGTGCTCAAGCAGCGCACGACGCTGCTCAAGTCGGTGCGGGCCGCGCGCGTCGCGGAGTCCCAGCTGTCGACGCTGGAGGTGTGGGACGACCGACTCGCGGAGCTCGGATCGCAGCTCGTCGTCGAGCGCAACGCCCTCGTCGAGCGGATCCGCCCGCATGTCGCGGAGGCCTACCGCCGCATCGCGGGCGACGATCACCGCGCCGACCTCGCGACGCGGCTCTCGATCCTCGGCGACACGGCCGACGACGACACCGAGGACGCGGGGGCCACCGCCGCGCTCGACCCGGCCGAGGTGCGCGCCGCCTTCACCGCGGCGATCGCGCGGGTGCGCCGCGCGGAGCTCGACCGCGGCCTCACCCTCGTGGGCCCGCACCGCGACGATCTCGTGCTGACGCTCAACGGGCTTCCCGCGCGCGGCTACGCGAGCCACGGCGAGTCGTGGTCGTTCGCGCTCGCGCTCAAGCTCGCGGCCGCGGCGACCCTGCGCGCCGACTCGCCGCTCGGCGACCCGGTCGTCATCCTCGACGACGTCTTCGCCGAGCTCGACGAGTCGCGCCGCACGCGGCTGGCCGACGCGATCGCCGGCTACGAGCAGGTGCTCATCACCGCCGCCGTGCTCGGCGACGTGCCCGACGCGCTCCGCGCGCACACCGTCCGCATCCGGGCCGGCGAGATCGTCGAGGACCCCGGATGACCGACGACGCCGAGGCCGAGAAGGTGCCGGAGCACATCGCCGTCTACCGCCGCCTGCGACGGCTGTTCGGCAACCCCGAGCTGCGCAGCGCCGACGGCCGGCGCCGGAAGCGCGCCGCGGACGCCGCGACGAGCGAGCCCTACGGC
>JAEWKY010000216.1 GCA_023457615.1 Actinomycetes bacterium
GGCGGCGCCGCGGGCGCGCGGGGGCCCGCCCCCGCGCGGCAGCAGGCGGTCGTCGATGTAGTCGGTGATCGCCGTCGCGCGCGCCGTCGAGAGGCGGCCGTGGATGAGGTACCAGGCGAGATGCTTCTCGATGAGCGAGAAGCCGAACAGGTCGCGGAGCCAGGTGAGCACCTTCTTCGTGGCCGCGTCCTTCAGACCGTCGACGGCATCCGTGAACGCCTCCCACTCGAGCAGCTCCGCGTGCGCGTACGCCGCCTCGATGAGCTCGTTCTGGTTGGCGTTGAAGAGCGCGGCGGCCTCGTCGGGCGAGAGCTTGGAGATGTCCTTCAGGCGGCCCGCGATCTCGGCGACCATCGTGTGCACGCGGTCCGTGAGCAGCTGACGCTGGGCGTCGGCGCCCCGCACGTAGCCGATCGAGCGGGCGCGCGAGCCGAAGTCGACGATGCTCTGCCCGAACGCGCGGAGCCCCGAGCGGTTGACCGCGACCTCGCCCACCTGCGACGCGACGACGCCGGCGATGGCGGCGGCATCCGGGTTCTTGAACTGCTTCGCGTAGTCCGCGAGCAGGCGCTTCGCGACGAGCTGCAGCAGCACGTTGTTGTCGCCCTCGAACGTCACGTAGATGTCGAGATCCTGACGCAGCTGCACGAAGCGGTTCTCGGCGAGGAAGCCCGCGCCGCCGCACGCCTCGCGCGCCTCCTGCAGGATGTCGAGCGCGGACCACGTCGAGAACGGCTTGAGGGCCGCCGCGAGCGTCTCGAGCTCCTGGCGGTCGGCATCTGTCGCCTTCTCGCCGGCCTTGAAGACGTCGTGGAACTTCTCGAGCAGCCGCTCGTGCGCGAAGGACATCGCGTAGGTCGTGGCGAGTCGGGTGAGCAGCCGGCGCTGGTGCCGCTGGTAGTCGAGCAGCACGATCTCCTCGCCGTCCGGACCGTCGGCGAACTGCCGCCGCTCGGTGGCGTAGGTGATGGCGATCTTGAGCGCGAGCTTGCTCGCGAGCGTGGCGGCGCCGTCGAGCGAGACCCGGCCCTGCACGAGCGTGCCGATCATCGTGAAGAAGCGGCGTCCGGGGCTCGCGATGCTCGAGCGGTACACGCCGTTCTCGTCGACGTCGCCGTAGCGGTTGAGCAGGTTCGTGCGGGGCACGCGAACGCCGTCGAAGTGCAGACGTCCGTTGTCGATGCCGTTGAGCCCGCCCTTGAGCCCGTCGTCCTCGCCGCCGATGCCGGGCAGAAACTGGTCGCCGTCGCGGATCGGCACGTAGAGCGCGTGCACGCCGTGGTTCACCCCGCCGACGATGAGCTGCGCGAACACGACGGCGGCCTGGCCGTCCTTCGCGGCGTTGCCGAGGTAGTCCTTCCAGGCCGCGCGGAACGGCGTGTGGATGACGAACTCGTCGGTCGCGGGATCGAACGTCGCCGTCGTGCCGATGCTCGCGACATCCGAGCCGTGGCCGGTCTCGGTCATCGCGAACGCGCCGGGCACGGCGAGGCTCATCGCGCCGGGCAGGAACTTGTCGTGGTGGTAGTCGGTGCCGAGGTGCATGATCGCCGCGGCGAAGAGCCCCCACTGCACGCCGCCCTTGATCTGCAGCGACGGATCGGCGATCGCGATCTCCTCGAACTGCGCGAGGTTGCCGCCGTGATCGTCGTGTCCGCCGAGCCGGGTCGGGAACGCCCGCAGCACGGTGCCCTCCTCGACGAGCCGCGTGAGCTGCCCGAACACGCGCGTGCGGTGCTCGTCCATCGTCTGACCCGGGATGCGCTGGAACTCCTCGCGACCCATGAGCTCGCGCGACTTCAGCCGCACGTCCTTCCAGCGCCCGAGCAGCAGCTCGCCGAGGGCGGCGACATCCACGCCCTCGTCGTCGGCGGGGGTCGTCTCGGCGGTGCGGTCCACGAGATCCGTCATGCCAGCACGGTACGTCGACCCGCCGCGACCGCGCTCATTCGTCGTCGAGGCCCACAACGCCGGGCAGGAACGCCCCCCGCGCGCTTTGTCGTCGTCCTACAAGTGGGCGGGGTCCGATTAGGAGGGTTCGCCAGCTAGAGGTTGCTCGTCGCGAACGTGTCGCACGAGCCGACGCCGCGCGTGTAGCCGGTGCGGAACCACGCCTGACGCTGCTCGCTCGAGCCGTGCGTCCAGGTCTCGGGGTTCACGTTGCCGTCTCCGAGGTTCTCCTGGATGTAGTCGTCGCCGACGACGTTCGCCGCGTTGAGGGCATCCGTGATCTCGGCGTCGGTCGGCTCCTTGAGCAGTGCGATGCCGCTCGAGTCCTCGACATCGGAGGCGGCCGCGACCCAGGCCCCCGCGTAGCAGTCGGCCTGCAGCTCGAGCCGCACGCCGTCGGAGGTCGGCCCGGAATCCTGGAGGTTCAGCCCGTTCATCGTGCCGACGATGTTCTGGATGTGGTGGCCCCACTCGTGGGCGACGATGTACATCTGCGCGAGGTTGCCGCCGCTCGCGCCGAACTGGCTGCGCAGTTGGCCGAAGAACGCGGTGTCGATGTAGACGCGCTGGTCGGGCGGGCAGTAGAACGGGCCGACGGCGCTCGTGGCGTTGCCGCATCCGGTCGACACGGAGCCCTCGAAGAGCGTCATGGCGGGGGCGACGTAGCCGTCGACCTGCGTCTCCCAGTAGAGGTCGAGCGACGTCGCGGCGCCCTGCATGCGGCAGTCGACGCTCGCGTTCGCGTCCTCGCCGGTGTCGCACCCGGCGAGCGGCGTCTCCTCGACCTGGCCGCCCGAGCCGCCGTCGCCGCCGAGGAGCGGGGCGAGCCCGGTGAGGTCGACGCCGAGGAGCGGGCCGATCACGAGGAGGGCGAGCACGACGAGGCCGCCGCCGCCTGCCGCGATGCCGGCGTTGCGGC
>JAEWKY010000217.1 GCA_023457615.1 Actinomycetes bacterium
ACGCCGCACAGGGCGAACGCCAGCGCGAGCAGCACGTAGTCGCCGGTCGCCGCCGCGGCGATCGAGGCGAGCGCGCCGCCGACCGCGACGAGGAGGCCCGACACGAGGATGACCCGCTCGCCCCAGCGGTCCGTCGCGGCGCCCCAGAGGATGAGCGTCAGGAGCACGCCGACGTTGGGGGCGGTCGCGACGAGACCCGCTTCGCCGAGCGAGAGCCCGCGCGCGGTGTGCAGCAGCGGGATGAGGTAGGCGGGGGTCGAGATGAGCAGCGCCGTGGCGGTCTGCGACCCGCCGCCGACGACGAGCATGAGCCAGGGGCGGGGCGTGCGGAGCGACATCATCCCCATCCTGCTCCTGCGCACCCCTCGATTCGTGCCGTCCGTGCGTTCTTGGCGCCGGATCTCGCACCGAAGGCACGAATCGAGGGGTCGAGGGAACCGAATCGAGGATGCCGGACACTACAGGGTGTGGAGCAGGGAGCCGACGCCGCCGACTGGGCGGACGCCGTCGACGGCGACGGGGAGGCCTTCGGGCGCATCTTCGACCGGCATCGCGATCGCGTGCGTCGCCACGGGTACCGTCTCGCTCCGAGCGTCGACGAGGTCGAGGATCTCGTGGCGCTCACCTTCCTGGAGGCGTGGCGGCGGCGGTCGCGCGTGCGGATGGTCGACGGGTCGGTGCTGCCCTGGCTGCTCGTCACCGCGTCGAACGTCGCGCGCAACCAGCAGCGCGCCGCCCGACGCCACCGGGCTCTCCTCGCGAAGCTGCCGCCGGCCTCCACGACCCCCGATCCCGCCGAGCGGCACGGTCTCGGCGTCGCCGCGCGGCTCGATGAGCTCTCGCTCGCCGACCGGCAGGTGCTCGTGCTGTGCGTCGTCGAGGGGTTCTCGGAGCGCGAGGCGGCCGAGGCGCTCGGGGTGCCGCCCGGCACCGTGAAGTCGCGGCTCTCGCGAGCCCGTCGCCGTCTCGCCCACGCCGTCTTCCCGGAAGGAGTCCCCGATGTCTCGTGACACCCCCGAGGCCCGCGACCGCGACGCCGCCCTGCGCCGCGTCCTCGTCGCCCAGGCCGACCGTCCCCGGCCGTCGCGGATGCCGTGGCCGGCCCTCGTCGGCACCGTCGCCGTCGTGGCGCTGCTCGGCGGCGTGGCGATCGGCGCCACGGCCTTCCGCGGCGCCGCCGACGCGCAGCCGGGCGCGACCGACGAGCCCGACGTGTTCTTCGGCACCCCGCAGTTCGTCTACGACGACGCGACGATCCTCGGCGAACCCGTGCGGTTCCGGTCGACCGAGCCGCAGACCCGCGACCTCGGGGAACCGCCGAGCGGCGCGACGGCGCTCGCGGCGATGATCTGGTGCTACTCCGCCGGCACCTACTCGGTGTCCGCGCTCGACGGGATGCCGTCGCTGTACCAGCCGATCACGTGCGACGACGACGCGCGCGTGACGGAGGGCGTCGCGGGCGGCTACATCCCCTTCCCCACGGAGGGCGCCACCCGGGTCGAGGTCTCCGCCACTCCGGGAGGCGACTACGCGGTGTGGCTCGCCTGGGTGGCGAAGCCCGCCGACCCCGAGCCCTCGGCCGAGCAGGCCGCGGCCCTCGCCGACGGCGAGGTCACACGGGAGGAGTACGTCGCGGGCTTCGACCGCTTCGCCGCGTGCATGGCGGAGGCCGGCTACGAGATCGGGGGAGGCCGCGACCTCGAGATCATCCTGTACTCCCTGAGCTCGGAGGCCGTGTCGTCGGGAGCCGACCACCGGTGCTACCTCGCCGAGTTCGCACAGCTCGACATCGAGTGGCAGGGCGCGCATCCGCAGCGATCCCACGAGCAGCTGACGGCCCTCATGGACGGCGTCGTGACCCGCGCCGAGTACCTCGACGCCTTCGACCGGTACGCGCAGTGCGCCGCCGGCGTCGGCGGCACGGTGCTCGTCGCCGACCGCGAGCGCGACGTGCTCGAGTACACGGTCGAGACCGGTGCTCCGTCGAGCGAGGTGAGCCGCTGCTACCGGTTCGAGTTCTTCGACGTCGATCTCGCCTGGCGGTCCTCCCAGGACCGGTGACCGCGCCCCCGCCGACGGTGCGTCGGTAAACTCGCGCCCATGGCCGACTCCACGCTCGCGACCTCGCTCACCGACAAGCTCGAGTCCTCCCGGGTCGCCGCGCGCACGCTCGCGACGACGGCATCCGGGGCGAAGGATGCCGGCCTCGAGGCGATCGCGGCCGCCGTCGAGAGCGGGGCGGACCGCATCCTGCCCGCCAACGAGCTCGACCTCGCGAACGGTCGCGAGAACGGCCTCTCCGCGGGGCTGCAGGATCGCCTGAGGCTCGACGAATCCCGCCTGAAGGGGCTCGCGGACGCCGTCCGCCAGGTCATCGCGCTGCCGGACCCGGTCGGGGAGGTGCTGCGCGGCTCGACCCTGCCGAACGGCGTGCGGCTCAGCCAGGTGCGCGTGCCGTTCGGCGTCGTCGGCGCGATCTACGAGGCCCGCCCGAACGTCACGATCGACATCGCCGCGCTCGCGCTCAAGAGCGGCAACGCCGTCGTGCTGCGCGGCGGGTCGGCCGCCGAGAACACCAACCGCGTGCTCGTCGAGCTGCTGCAGGAGGCGCTCGTGAGCGCCGGGCTCCCGGGCGAGGCCGTGCAGACGATCGACGAGTTCGGCCGCGACGGCGCGACGCAGCTCATGCAGGCCCGCGGCTACGTGGATGTCCTCATCCCACGCGGCTCGGCGAACCTCATCGACACGGTCGTGCGGGAGTCGAAGGTGCCCGTCATCGAGACGGGCGCGGGGGTCGTGCACCTGTTCCTCGACGAGTCGGCCGACGCGTCGATGGCGGTCGAGATCGCCGTCAACGCGAAGGTGCAGCGCCCGAGCGTGTGCAACGCCCTCGAGACGCTCCTCGTCGACGCGCGGTCGGCATCCCGGCTGCTGCCCCCGGTGCTCGCCGCGCTGCGCGACCAGGGCGTCACGCTGCACGCCGACGCGCGAGCCCGCGCGATCTTCCCGGATGCCGTGCCGGCCACCGACGACGACTGGGCGACCGAGCACATGAGCCTCGATCTCAACGTGGCCGTCGTCGACGACCTCGAGGCGGCCCTCGCGCACATCCGCCGCTACTCGACGCAGCACACCGAGTCGATCGTGACCAACGACATCGGGCGCGCCGAGCGCTTCCTCGCCGAGGTCGACTCCGCGGTCGTCATGGTCAACGCGTCGACGCGCTTCACCGACGGCGGCGAGTTCGGCTTCGGCGCCGAGGTGGGCATCTCGACGCAGAAGCTCCACGCGCGCGGGCCGATGGGACTCCCCGAGCTCACGAGCACGAAGTGGCTCGTGCGCGGAGCGGGGCAGGTTCGTAGCTAGCCGAGCCGCCGCTAACATGGTCGCTATGTCGCTCTTGCCGTCGCTCCCCGTCGAGACGCACCACGAGCTCGCCGAGCTCGTGCTGCCGCTCTGGGCCTTCCCGGCGATCGCCGCGGGCGTGTTCATCGTGCTCGCCGCGGTCACCTGGAGCTACCGCGACGTGTACCACCGTCACCACGACAAGACCGCCGACGCGAGCTCGCACCAGGACGCCCACCACTGAGGCTCCGGGGATGACCGAGGGCGCGGTGCGCCGACCGCGCGTCGGCGTCATGGGCGGCACCTTCGACCCCATCCACCACGGCCACCTCGTCGCCGCGAGCGAGGTGCAGCAGTCGTTCGAGCTCGACGAGGTCATCTTCGTGCCGACCGGCCAGCCGTGGATGAAGGACGCCGTCTCATCGCCCGAGCGGCGCTACGAGATGACCGTGATCGCGACGGCGTCGAACCCGGGCTTCAGCGTCAGCCGCGTCGACATCGAGCGCGGCGGCCCGACCTACACGATCGACACGCTGCGCGACATCCGCCGCGAGCGCCCGGATGCCGACCTCTACTTCATCTCGGGCGCCGACGCGGTGGCCCAGATCCTCGACTGGAAGGATGTCGACGAGCTCTGGGAGCTCGCCCATTTCGTCGCCGTGTCGCGTCCTGGGCATTCGCTGAACATTCGCGGATTGCCGGAGCAGCGCGTAAACTCGCTCGAGGTACCCGCACTGGCGATTTCATCCACCGATTGCCGGGAGCGAGTCGATCGGGGGTTCCCGGTGTGGTACTTGGTCCCCGATGGTGTCGTCCAGTACATCTCCAAGCACCACCTCTACCGGAGCACTCCCACCGGAGTTAGCGAATGACGACATACCAGGATCCCCCGCTGCAGTCGCGGCGCGCGGTCCGGCAGGGTGAGCGCCCCGAGGCGCAGCAGCCGTCGTCGCCGTTCGCCCCGCCGCAGGTGCCGCGCACGGCTGCCGGCGCCGGTGAGCCCCTCAGTTACGTCACGCAGAACCGTCCGCCGCTGCCCGGTTACGACGGCTCCTCCACCTCGTCTCCGCCCGCGGGCCCCGCGAACCACGGACGCCGCGCCGCCGGTGCCGCGTCCGCTCCCGAGGAGCATCAGGCCTTCCGTCCGCGCGACTTCAGCCCCGAGGCCCGCACCGCGCCGCCCGCCTGGTCGCCCGAGCACGACCGCGAGAGCGGCCTCGTCGAGTACCACACGCAGGCGCGCGCCCAGGTCGTCCCGCCGCCGGCCTCGCTCGCCGCGTCGCTCGCGGGAGCTCCGCCCGAGGAGCAGACGCTCTCGCGCCGAGAGCTGCGCGCCCTCCGCGAAGAGGCGGGCATCACCGCCTACGAGACCGGTCCGGTCGTGCCGGTTCCGCAGGTCGCTCCGCAACAGGTCGCTCCGCAGCCGTCGCCCCCGCAGCTCGTCGAGCCGCCGGTGGCGTCGGCACCACCCGCCCCGGCACCCTCGACGCAGCTCGACTCGGCGATGGCCGAGTTCGACGCCCTCGCCGGCCGCACGCCCGACGACGGCTCGCGCCGTGCCGGCCGTCGGGCCGCCCCGCAGCAGTACGTGTCGGAGAGCGTGCCCGTCGCACCGCAGCCGTACGTGTCGGAGAGCGTCGCGGTGCCCGCGCCCCCGCAGCAGTACGTGTCGGAGAGCGTGCCGGTGCCGCCGCAGCAGTACGTGTCGGAGAGCGTGCCCGTCGCGCCGCAGCCGTACGTCTCGCAGAGCGTGCCCGTGCCTCCGCAGGCCTTCGTGGCTCCGCCCGAGCCGGCGCCGATGGCCCCCGCGCAGTTCGCGCCTCAGCCGGTCGCCCCGCAGCCGGTCGCACCGACCACCGGCGAGCGTCCGATCGGCCACTGGACCAACCAATCCGACCTCGACGACCGCACCCAGGCCAACCCCTCGACCATCTCGCGCACGATCGGCGGCGGCTCCGCCGCGATCACGACGAGCGCGCTCGTGCTGCCCTCCATCCCGGGCCACGACATGTCGACGGGCGAGGTCATGCTCACCGACTCGGTGTCGCTCCCCGCGAGTCTCGCCGCCACCGGCGCGCACCACTCGATCGACGAGTCCGACCTCGACCACCTGCTCGACCCGGG
>JAEWKY010000218.1 GCA_023457615.1 Actinomycetes bacterium
GCCGCGGGCGACGCGGCCGCCCTCAAACTCGTGCGCTGCGTCTTCATGAAGGGGCTCGCCGGTCTGGTCTTCGAGAGCCTCGACGCCGCGGAGCGCCTGGGGGCGACCGACGAGGTGCGGGCGCAGCTCGCCGCCGAGCTCGGGCCCGACGGTGACGCGCTCGTGCAGCGGCTCCTCGACGGCACGCGGCAGCACGCCGCGCGACGCGAGCACGAGATGCTCGACACCCGCGACTTCCTGACGGCGATCGGGGCCCCGACACGCATGACCGACGGCACGATCGCGTGGCTGCGCGCGCTCCAGGGCGGGGATTCCTAGGATGGCGGCGTGACCTCGACGGCGACGCGCACCGACCTGACCCGGGTGCTGCGCGACGCGATCGTCTCCGGCGAGTACGCGCCGAATCAGCGGCTCATCGAGGCCGACCTCTCCGCGACCTTCGGCGCGAGCCGCGCGGCCGTGCGCACGGCGCTGCTCGAGCTCGGCGCGGAGGGGCTCGTCGACCGGCTGCCGAACCGCGGCTCCCGCGTGCGGGCGATCCCCCTCACCGAGGCGATCGAGATCCTCGAGGTGCGCATGAACCTCGAAGGACTGTGCGCCGCCAAGGCGGCCGAGCACATCACCGACGGCGAGATCGCGGAGCTGCGGAAGCTGCGCGGCGAGCTGCTCGTCGCCTCGGAGTCCGACCTCTTCGAGTACTCGCGCCTCAATCAGCACCTCGACCGCCGCATCCGGGAGATCGCGCAGCATCCGACGGCCGTCGCGATCCTCGAGCGGCTGCGGGCGCAGGGCGTGCGCCACCAGTTCCGACTCGCGTTCTACCCGGGCCGCGCGGCCGTGTCGGCGCCCGAGCACGCCGCGATCATCGACGCGATCACCGCTCGGGATGCCGTCCGCGCCGAGGCGGCGACCCGCATCCACCTGCAGAGCGTCATCGACGCCCTCCGCGTGCTCGGCTGACACTGCCCTGAGGCGTCAGTTCCCGTCGGTAACGCCCGCCGATACCGACAGATAGTGACGCCTCACGGGGCCACGTCGAGCGCCGCGGCGACGATCGCGTCGGCGTCGATGCCGTGGTACCGGTAGGTCGCGGCGAGGTCGCCCGACTGGCCGAAGCCCGTCACCCCGAGGTGCCGGGCACGCACCCGGTGGACGCCGGCCAGGAACGCGAGCGTGTGCGGATGCCCGTCGAGCACCGTCACCATCGGGGTCGCCCGGTCGGCGGGCAGCGCCTGGTCGAGGATCCAGGCTTCCCCCGCCGTCGAGCCGTGCCGGGCCTGGAGCGCCTCGAAGAGCAGCCCGGGGCTCGTGACGACGACGACGTCCGCGGGCAGCCCCTGCCGCTCGAGGCGGTCGGCCGCGTCGAGCGTCTCGGTCACGAGGGCGCCCATCGTGACCAGGGTCGCCCGCGGCTCGGGCGCCGACCGCAGCCGGTAGGCCCCCGCGACGACCTGGCGGCGACGGCGTTCGCGCGCCGCGGGGTCGACCGGGAGGGCGGCGAGGGTCTGATCGACGGGCCGGGTCGAGAGGCGCAGGTAGGCCGACGTGCCGTCGGGACGACCGAGACGCGCCATCGAGGCGAGGAGCGTCCACTCGACCTCGACGGCGAACGCCGGCTCGTAGGTGACGCAGCCGGGCTGCTCGAGCCCGAGCGACGGGGTCGTGATCGACTGGTGCGCGCCGCCCTCCGGCGCGAGGGTCACCCCCGACGGCGTCCCGACGAGGATCGACTGCCCGCCCGCGTAGATGCCGTAGCTCCAGGGTTCGAGCGCGCGCTCGACGAACGGGTCGTAGAGCACGCCGATCGGCATGAGCGGCTCGCCCCAGCGACTCCACGTCGCGCCGAGCTCGCCGAGCATCCCGACGAGGTTGACCTCCGCGATGCCGAGCTCGATGTGCTGCCCCGTCGGCCGCTCGCGCCAGCGCAGCAGGGTCTCCGCGTCGTCGCCGAACCAGTCGACGCGCTCCTGCGTCGACCAGACGCCCACCTTGTTGAGCCAGCCCGCGAGGTTGGTGCTCGAGCTCACGTCGGGGCTCACGGTGACGACCCGGCGCGCGGCCTCCGGCGCCGAGCGCGTGAGGTCGAGCAGCGTGCGGCCGAGCGCCGCCTGCGTCGTCGCGGTGCCCGTCGGGGCGTAGCCGAAGTCCTGGGGGAACGCGGGCGCCGGGGTCGCCGCCACGGCAGGACGGCGCAGAGCCGCAGCCGTGGCCGCGCACAGGTCGCCCTCCGGCGTGCCCGGGGCGAAGGCCCGCCACGGCGACTCCGGGTCCTCCTGAAGCCGGGCGGCGAGCTCCGCGTACTGCTCGGCGGAGAGCAGCGACGAGTGGTTCTGCGGGTGACCCTCGGTCGGGAGCCCGGAGCCCTTCACGGTGTAGGCGATGATCGCGGTCGGGCGGTCGTCGTCGATGAGCGCGAAGGCATCCCGCAGCGCTCCGAGATCCATGCCGCCGAGGTTGCGGACGGCGCCGTGCAGCGTCGCGTCGTCGAGCGTCGCGACGAGACCGCCGATCGCCGCGGCGCCCTCCCCGTCGCCGGGGAGCCGCTCGCGCAGCTCGGCCGGGTCGCAGCGGAGCAGCCGCTGGTACTCGGGGTTGCTCATCTCGACGATGCGCTCGCGCAGCGCGTCGCCGCCGGGCATCCCGAACACGCTCTCGAGGAGCCGCCCGAACCGCACCGGCAGCACCTGCCATCCGGCGGCGGCGAACATCGCCTCGATCTTGCCCGCGGCGATGTTCGGCACGACCCGGTCGAGGGACTGCCGGTTCATGTCGACGATCCACACGATCTCGCCGAGCTCCGCGACGACGGGGTCGAGCACGGCCTCCCAGATCGCGCCCTCGTCGAGCTCCGCGTCGCCGACGAGGGAGTACTGCCGGCCGCGCGCGCCCGACCCGCCGGTGGCGCGCCCCGACACCGACTCGACGTAACGACGCGCGATCGCCCCCCAGATCGGCGCGGTCGCCCCGATGCCGACCGAGCCGGTCGAGTAGTCGACGGGATCGGGGTCCTTCGCACGCGACGGGTAGCTCTGCAGCCCGCCGAACTCGCGCAGCGTCGTGAGGTAGCGCTCGTCGAGCTCGCCGAGGAGGTAGTTGATGGCGTGGAGCACGGGCGACGCGTGCGGCTTCACCGCGACGCGGTCCTCGGGACGCAGCTGGCCGAACCAGAGCGCCGTCATGATCGACACCATCGACGCGCTCGAGGCCTGGTGGCCGCCGACCTTGAGCCCGCTGGGATTGGGCCGCACCCGGTTGGCGTGGTGCACGATCGAGGTCGCGAGCCAGAGGATGCGGCGCTCGATCGCGGCGAGAGCGTCGGCGGTCATGCCCACATCGTGACCACGGCTGAGCCGAACGCGCAAGCAGTGTGCCATGCGGTGAGCAGTATGCTCACCGGAGTCCCGCATCCGTGCCATCGAGGAGCGCATCATGCCCAGCCGCCGCACCGCCGACCCGATCGACCTCGCGGTGCTGCACGCACTTCACCGCGACCCCGACGCGACGACGCTCGCGATCGCCGAGTCGACCGGCCTCGCGCGCAACACCGTGCGCTCCCGCCTGCAGCGCTACGCGGCGGAGGCGTCGCTGCACGGCTTCGACCGGCGCATCGACCCGGCCTTCCTCGGCTACCCGCTGCAGGCCTACATCCTGACCAAGGTCACCCAGCGCAAGCTCCGCCGGGTGAGCGACGAGCTCGCCCTCATCCCCGAGGTGCTCGCCGTGCACGGTCTCTCCGGCGTGAGCGACCTGCTCGTGCAGGCCGTCGCCCGCGACGCCGACGACCTCTACCGGGTCGCGGGCAAGGTGCTCGCCGTCGACGGGGTCAAGCGCACCAACACCGGCCTCGTCATGCAGTCGCTCGTCGACTACCGCGTGATGCAGCTCGCGCGCTGAGGACGGCCGGACTCAGGATGCCCGGCGCCGGGAGGCGGAGCTGCGCTTGACCACCCCGAGGGCGACGAGCAGCACGCCGACCCCGGCCGCGATCGCCGCGCCGATGATCGTGACCGCCCGCCACGGGTTGCCGTCGCCCGCGGCATCCGGCGCCCCGGTCGCGTACAGCACGACGCCGACGACCCCGAGGACCAGCAGGATGCCGCCCGCGACGAAGAGTGCGATGCCGTTCGAGGGCCGGGTCTCGGCGGAGAGGCTCATGATCCGACGCTAGGCGCGCTCCCGCGGTCGGACAGCGGGTTGACCGGGCCCGGACCCCGAGCTAGCGCACCCCGAGTCGGCGGAGATGATCGTTGGCGAACCGGCCCTCGGGATCGAGCCGGTCGAACACCGCGCGGGCCTCCGTCAGCCGCGGGACGACCCGGGCGATCGACTCGGCGTCGAACGTGTGCCACTTGCCCCAGTGCGGGCGGGCGCCGAACGGGGCGAGGGCCGCCTCGACGCGCGGCAGCAGCGCGCGCACGGCCTCCGGGTGGTTCCGCCAGGTGAAGTGGATCGCGAGGGTGTCGCGGCCGAAGGCGCCGCTGAGCCAGAGGTCGTCGGCGGCGACCGTGCGGAGCTCGCTCACGACGAGGTGAGGCTCGAGGTCGGCGGCGAGCGCGCGCACCGCCGTGAGCGCGGCGGCAGCGTCGCCCCGCGGCACGAAGTACTCCGACTGGATCTCGTCGCCGAAGCTCGGCTCGGAGTCGAGCCGGAAGTGCGGCAGCTGCTCGCACCACGGCCCCGGGGCGCCGTTCTGCCGCGTGAGGTTGTCGGTCGAGCCCGCGAGCGGCACGACGGGGACGCGGTGCTGGTCGTACCCGTCGAGCGGGTACTCCCGGGGGTCGATCACCGACTTGCGCCACACGTCGCCCGCGACGTCACCCGTCCAGGTCGTGAAGACGCTCACGCTGTAGGCGCTCCCCGTCACCGCCTCGGGGTCGGCGAGCAGCTCGTCCCACGTGAACTGCCCCTGCGTCACCGTCTGCCGCACGAGGTACGTCGGCTGCACCGCGAGCGTGAGCCGGGTGACGATGCCGAACGCGCCGAGGCCGACGGCGAGCGGGGGGAAGTCGGCATCCGACCGCTCCACGCGCACGAGGTCTCCCGTCGCGTCGACGTACTCGAAGGCGCGGACCGCCGTCGCGAGCCCGCCGTTCCCGTCGCCCGACCCGTGGGTTCCCGTCGCCGTCGCCCCGCCGATCGAGATGTGCGGCAGCGAGCCGAGGTTGTGCAGGGCCCAGCCGCGCTCCTCGAGCCAGGCGGCGAGCACCCCGTAGCGCGCGCCGGCGCCGACCGTCACCTCGCGTCGCTCCACGTCGAGCACGGCGTCGAACGGGATCGCCGTCACCGACACGAGGGTGCCGGTCGTGTCGGCGAGGTCGTGGAACGAGTGCCGGGTGCCGAGCGCCCGCACCGGGCCGCCCTCGCGCACCACGCGCTGCACGGCCTCCACCGTCGTCGCGTCGACGAGCGCGGGCGCGCGGAAGACGTGGGTGCCCGCCCAGGTCGCGATCACGTCGAGGTCGAGCGCGCCGGGCGACGGGCGTTCGAGGCGTACACGTCGACGTACTCCTGCCCGCTCAGCCGCTGGATCTCGTGCATGATCTCGTCGGTGATCGCGCGCAGCACGAATCGGTCCTCCACGAGGCCCGCGTAGCGCGAGAAGTCGATCGGCTCGCCGAAGGTGACGATGATGCGCACCCCGAGCTTCGGGAAGCGCGAGCCGCGCGGCAGGATCGCGCGCGTGCCGGTGATCGAGGTCGGGATGACGGGCACCGGGTTGTCGAGGATGAGGCGCGCGATGCCCGTGCGTCCGCGGTGCAGGCGCCCGTCCGGGCTGCGGGTCCCCTCGGGGTAGATGCCGAGCAGCCGCCCCTCGCGCAGCACGTCGACCCCGCCGCCGAGGGCCGAGACCGAGGCCGAGCCGCCGCCGCGGTCGATCTCGAGCTGCTTCATCGCGCCCATGAAGCTGCGCCGCCAGTAGGCCGCGAAGCCCTTGCCGGCGAACCACTGCTCCTTCACGAGGAACGACACGTGACGACGCAGGGCGCCGGGCACGAACGCCGAGTCGAGGATCGCGAGGTGGTTGCTCGCGATGATCGCCGCGCCGGTCTTCGGCACGTGGTGGTGACCGTGCACCTCGAAGCGGAAGAGCACCCTCAGCAGGGGAACCACGAGGAGGTTCTTCGCGAGCCAGTAACGCACGACGACTTGCCTATCACGTCCGCGCTAGGCTGGGCGACGCACGCCGTGATCCGGTGTCCCTCGTTCCGTCGCCTCGCCATCCGTGCGCCCCACCCGGCGCCCGACCCGCCACCCGATGCGCGCCCCTCTCCTTGCAGGATGCTGCCGACGATGACGCCCGAAGATCTGACCACCGCTGCGCTCGAGTACCACGAGCATCCCCGTCCCGGGAAGCTGAGCGTCGAGCTCACCAAGAGGACCGAGGATGCGCGCGACCTCTCGCTCGCGTACTCCCCCGGCGTCGCCGCCCCCGTGCGCGCGATCGCCGCGGACCCCGCCGACGCCTACCGTTACACGGGGAAGGGCAACCTCGTGGCGGTCATCAGCAACGGCACGGCGATCCTCGGGCTCGGCGACCTCGGCGGTCTCGCGTCGAAGCCCGTCATGGAGGGCAAGGGCGTGCTGTTCCGGCACTTCGCGGGCATCGACGTCTTCGACATCGAGGTCGACACGCGGGACGTCGACAGGTTCGTCGACGTCGTCGCCGCGATCGCGCCGACGTTCGGCGGCATCAACCTCGAGGACATCGCGGCGCCGGCGTGCTTCGAGATCGAGCGGCAGCTCATCGAGCGCTGCGACATCCCCGTCTTCCACGACGACCAGCACGGCACCGCGGTGATCGCCGCGGCGGCCCTGCTGAACGCCCTCGAGATCCAGGGCAAGCAGTTCGGCGACGTGCGCATCGTCTGCGCGGGGGCGGGCGCCGCCGGCATCGCGACCTTCCGACTGCTGCACGCGCTCGGCGCCCCGGCGGCCAACCTCGTGCTCGTCGACTCGACGGGAGTCGTGCACACCGGCCGCACCGATCTCAACGGATACAAGCGCGAGTTCGTGCGCGAGACCGCGGCGCGCTCCCTCGCCGACGCCCTCGACGGCGCCGACGTCTTCCTCGGCGTCTCCGGCCCCGGGGTTCTCACGCCGGAGATGCTGCTGTCGATGGCCGAGCGTCCGATCGTGTTCGCGATGGCCAACCCCGATCCCGAGATCCTCCCGGAGGTCGCGAAGGCCACGCGCCCGGACGTCATCGTCGCGACGGGCCGCAGCGACTACCCGAACCAGGTCAACAACGTGCTCGGGTTCCCCTTCATCTTCCGGGGCGCCCTCGACGTGCGCGCGTCCGTGATCAACGAGGCGATGAAGATCGCCGCCGTGCACGCCCTGCGCGACCTCGCGCGCGAGCCCGTTCCGGCGTCGGTCGAGGCCGCCTACGAGGGCGCGCACTTCGCGTTCGGACCCGACTACATCATCCCCAAGCCGCTCGACCCGCGACTGCTCGGCGCGGTGTCGTCGGCCGTCGCGCGGGCCGCCGTCGACTCGGGAGTCGCCACCCGGCCCTATCCGGCGAACTACCCGCTCACCTCGCTCGGCGACATCGCGTACGGCGTCTAGGGAACGACGACCGGCGCGACGGCACGCGTCTCGGCCGACCGATACGCCGCGAGGATGATGCCGAGCACCTGGATGCCCTCCTCCTCGGTGTGGATCGGACGCGCGCCCGTGCGCACGCACTCGGCGAAGTGGCCGACCTCGGCCGCGAACTCGTGCACGGGCTCGAAGTCGAGGGTCTCCGTGCGCCGCTCGCCGCGCAGGCGCACGGTGAGCGAGGTGCCGTCGCTCGTGAGCGAGCCCTTCTCGCCGACCACCGAGAAGCGCTCGGTGCCCGGCGCGGGCGAGTACGCCCAGCTCGTCGTGAGACTGCCGAGCACGCCGTTGTCGAACCGCACCAGGAGCTGCGCGGAGTCCTCGCCCTCCATGAAGTCGAGCCGGTGGCGGCTCAGCATCGCCGTGACCTCGCGCGGCGCCGCGCCCGCGAGGTGCAGCAGCAGGTACGTGGGGTGATAGCCCGTATCGATGAGCTCGCCGCCTCCGCTCGTCGCGGCGTGCGCGCGCCAGCCCATGCTCTCGGGGGTGAAGTCGTTGTAGAACGAGTCGGTCGTGCGCACCTCGTAGATGCGGCCGAGCACGCCGCTGTCGATCGTGGCGCGGGCCGCGGCGACCGCGGGCAGGAACAGCTGGTTGTGCGCGCACATGACCGTCACGCCGTTGGCGCGCACGGCGGCGCGGATGTCGGCCGCCTCCTCGGGCGTCAGGCACAGCGGCTTCTCGCAGAGCACGTGCTTGCCGGCCTCGGCCGCGGCGACGATCGCGTCGCGGTGCAGGTGATGCGGCAGGCAGATGTCGACGGCGTCGAGCTCGGCATCGGCGAGCATCCGGGCGTACGAGGCGTAGATCGCGGCGTCGGTGCCCGCGGCCCGGCGCTCGGCGTTCTCGGCGACCGGATCGGCGACGGCGGCGAAGGTCACGGTGTCGGGGTTGCGCAGGTAGCCGGCGACGTGGGCGCCGGCGATGCCGCCGGCGCCGATGAGGCCGATGCGCACGCGGTCGAGGGTCGGGGTGGTCATGGTGCTCCCGGGGTCAGGCGAGGGTCGCGGCGGAGGCGGCGCGTTCGACGAGCCGCGTGAGCTCGATCGCGGCCGCGGAGTTGGCGGGAGTCGGGGCGCCGGTCGGCATCGCCGCGACCCAGGTGTCGAACGGGGACGCCTCGGCGGGATCGAGCGGCACCTCGGTCCAGTCGGCGCCGAGTGCCCCGCCCTTGCCGAGCAGCGCCTCGCGACCGAAGCCGTAGAGCAGGCTGCCCGCGGTGCCGCGCACCTCGAGGGCGAAGGCCCCGGGCGTCGTCACGAAGCTCGCCTCGGCGACGCCGATCGCACCGCCCGGGTACGCCATCGTCACCACGGCGTTGTCCTCGACCGCGTGGTCGGTGACGCGGGTGTACGCCGCACGCACGACGTCGGGACGTGCGCCGAGAAGATCCTGCACGAGGTACACGGGATGACAGCCGAGATCGGCGAGCGCACCGCCGAGCGCGGCGGAGGGGTCGCCGAACCGCTCGGGCAGCCAGCCCGCGATCCATCCGTCGTGAGCCATGCGCACGCGCGCGTAGGTGAGCTCGCCGAGCGCTCCCGCCCGCACGAGCCGGCGCACCGTGACGGCGAGGGGCTCCGCGAGCCGCGGGAGCGAGACGACGAGCGAGCGCTCGACGCTCGCGGCGAGGGTCACGAGAGCCTCGGCCTCGGCGGTCGCCCCCGCGAGGAGCTTCTCGGTGAAGACGTGCTTCCCGGCCTCGAGCGCGGCACGGATCACCGTCGGGTGCTCGTCGGTCGCGGTCGTCACCGTGACTCCCTCGACCGCAGGCCGCGCGAGCAGCTCGCCGAGATCGGCGACGAACTCGACGCCGAGTCGCGACGCTCCCTCGCGGCCGCGCTCGGCATCCGGGTCCCACGCCGCGACGACGCGCGTCCCGGGATGCTCGGCCGCGAGTCGCGCGTAGTCGTCGGCGTGCACGTGCCAGAAGCCGAGCACCGCGACCCCGCGCGGTGTGGCATCGTTCCCAGTCATCACCTCGACCCTACCCACTGCTCCCCGGCCGACGACACCCCCTCGCCGCGGCCGGCACCGCCCGGCAGGATGGCGGCATGGCGAAGGCGGCGACCCCGGCGGTCGAGCTCGAGGTGGGCGAGCACACCGTGCGGATCAGCAATCCGGATCGCGTGTACTTCCCCGCGCGCGGGGAGACGAAGCTCGACCTCGCGGAGTACTACCTGAGCGTCGGCGACGGCATCGTCAACGCCCTGCGCGAGCGACCGACGATGCTGCACCGCTTCCCCGAGGGCGTCGCGGGCGAGAAGGTGCACCAGAAGCGCATCCCTCACGGCGCCCCGCCGTGGATGGAGACCGTGCGGGTCTTCTTCCCCCGCTACTCGCGCACCGCCGACGAGGTCTGCGTCACGCAGCTCGCCCAGGTCGTCTGGGCCGTGCAGATGTCCACCGTGGAGTTCCACCCCTGGAACAGCCGGCGGGCGGATGTCGAGAAGCCCGACGAGTGGCGCATCGACCTCGACCCGGGCGACGCGTGCACGTTCGACACGGTGCGCCGGGTCGCCCACGTCGCGCACGAGGTGCTGGATGAGCTCGGGGCGACGGGCTTCCCGAAGACCTCGGGCGGGACGGGGCTGCACATCTACGTGCGCGTGCGCCCCGACCACGGATTCGACGATGTGCGCCGCGCCGCGCTCGCCTTCGCCCGCGAGGTCGAGCGTCGTGCGGCGGGAGACGTCACGACGACGTGGTGGCGCAAGGACCGCGATCCCGCGGCGGTGTTCGTCGACTACAACCAGAACGCGCGCGACCACACGATCGCGGCCGCCTACTCGGTGCGCGGCAACCCCGAGGCGACGGTGTCGACCCCGATCCGGTGGGACGAGATCGACGCCGTCGAGCCGCGGGAGCTGACGATCGCGACGGTGCCGGCGCGGTACGCCGAGTTCGGCGACCTGCACGCCGGCATCGACGACGCCGTGTTCGACCTGGCGCCGCTGCTCGAGTGGGCGGAGCGCGACGAGCGCGAGGGCGCGTCGGCTCCCGCCGAACCCGACGATCGCGACTAGAGCACGGGCAACTAGAGCACGGGCGCGAAAGGTCAACGCCGGCGGCTGTCGGTTCCGCGACGGGACTCGGCGGGAACACGACGGCGCCGTGACGTCCCGGAGGGGCAGAATGGTGGCGTGACGCGACGCGGCCTGATCCTGTTCGTCGCGCTCGGGATCTCCTGGGGCATCCCGTACCTGTTCATCAAGATCGCGGTCGGCGAGCTCGAGCCGGAGATGATCGTGCTCGCCCGCGCCGGGCTCGCCGCGGTGCTGCTGCTGCCTCTCGCCCTGTTCCGGCGCGAGGTGCTGCCCGTGCTGCGGCGCTGGCGGCCGATCCTCGTCTACACGGTCATCGAGATCGTCATCCCCTGGTACTTCATCTCCTCCGCCGAGGAGAAGCTGTCGTCGTCGACCGCCGGGCTGCTCATCTCGGCCGTGCCGCTCGCGGGCGTCGGCATCGCGTTCCTGCTCGGCCGCGCGGTGAGGTTCTCCTGGTACAACTGGGTCGGCATCGCCGTCGGCATGGCGGGTGTCGTCGCGCTCGTCGGCCTGGATGTCGCCGGGTCGGACCTGTTCGCCGTCGCCGAGATCGCGGTGGTGGTGGTCTGCTACGCGTCGGGTCCCGCCATCCTCGCGAAGTGGGTGCCCGAGCTGCCCGGCGTCGGGGTGACCGCGGTGTCGCTCGCGGGCGCCGCGCTCGCCTACATCCCGATCGTCGCGGTCACCGGCGCGTTCCCGACCGCGTGGCCGTCGGCGGAGGTCGTGGTCGCGATCGTCGTGCTCGCCGTCGTCTGCAGCGCGCTCGCCTTCGTGCTCATGATCGCCCTCGTCGGGGAGATCGGCCCGGTGCGGATGTCGGCGATCACCTACGTCAACCCGGCGGTCGCGATCCTGGCCGGGGCGATCTTCCTCGGCGAGCGGATCACCGTCGGCACGATCGTGGGCTTCGTGCTCGTGCTCTCCGGCTCCTACCTCGTCACGCGGCGGCAGCGGGAACCCGCCGCCCCGGCCGGGCCGGAGCAGGCCGCGGCCGAGGTGCTCGGCGAGGACGGCGCCGTGCCGGGTGCGGACGGCCCCGGGCTCAGCGCGTCGAGTCCCACCACTCCAGAACCCGGGTCGCGTAGAACGTGACCCACTTCGACGGCTCGCCCTCGGGCACGTCGACCTCGAAGTGCATGCGGCCCGGATACCGCGTGTCCTGCAGGAACCGCCCGTCGGGCTGACGCTTCGCGCGGAGGATCTCGACGGCCTCCTCGAGGCGCGGGTCGGGCGCCGCGCCCTCGTGCAGGGCCGCGCGGCGGAAGTGGTCGGTCGCCCGCAGCACGTTGTGGTGGTGACGGAACGGATAGGCGAGCGCCCGCACGCCCGTGACGAGTTCCTCGCCGGTCGTGAGCTTGCGCAGCAGGTGCCGGGCGAGCAGGTACTCCTCGCCCGTCTTCCGCGCCTCGCGCACGCTCGTGTCTCCCGTGCGGCGCTCGTAGTCGAGCAGCCCCCGCACGGCGTTGAGGGTCGAGTGCGCCGACGAGCGCGTGGAGCCGGATCCCTCCTCGGCCTCGCAGTTCCAGCCGCCCTCGTCCTGCCGGTGCTCGACGAACCACTGCGCGAGCTGCGACATGTCGACGCCGAGCCACGCGCCGTTGCCGAGCGTGAAGGCGTTGATGCAGACATCCACCTCGCCGCCCCAGTAGGGCAGGTCGTCGTACTCCCACGTCGCGTGGGCGGCGAGCCTCGCCGCGGTGTCGCCCATCGCCTCGGCCGGCATGCCCCACTCGCGCAGCGAGTTGAGGCTCCAGGTGGTCGCGACCCAGGGCTGCCCGGGCTCTTCCTGCTCGGGGCTGCCGAAGAAGTCCTTCGGGAAGTACGCGCCCCCGTCCCACTGCCCGTCGGGGTCCTGCAGCGCGAGCAGGCGCGCGCCGAAGCCCTCGGTCGCGACCCGCGCCCGCGTCGACTCCCACACCTCGGGCGGCGCGCCCGCGAGGTCGCGCTCCACCTGCCAGCGCAGCGCGGGGTCGGAGTCGAGCAGCCAGTCGAGCACCTTCGCATCGGTCATGCGGCGACGTTACCCGCAGGGTCCGACGCCGTCGGCGGGGTTCCCGGGGCTGTTTGCCCGAATCTGCCCCCTCGCGGGCGCGAGAGGGGGCAGATTCGGGCAAACAGCAGACCCCCCACCCCGCTCCGCACCCCGCTTCAGCGCGGCTTCAGCGGGCATCCGGGAGACTGGGCGGATGCGCGTGCTCGTGGTCGACGACGAGGAGCGTCTCGCCGCGGGCCTCCGTCGCGGCCTCGAGGCCGAGGGCATCGCCGTCGACGTCGCCCACACGGGCGCCGACGGGCTCTGGCTCGCGCGCGAGAACGCCTACGACGTGCTCGTGCTCGACATCATGATGCCCGGGATGTCCGGGTACGCCGTGTGCCGCACGCTGCGCGACGAGGGCGATCGCACGCCGATCCTCATGCTCACCGCGAAGGACGGCGACTGGGACCAGATCGAGGCCCTCGACACGGGCGCCGACGACTACCTCACGAAGCCGTTCTCGTATCCGCTGCTGCTCGCGCGGCTGCGGGCGCTCGTGCGCCGCGGCGGCAGCGAGCGGCCCGTCGTGCTCGAGGCGGGCGACCTCCGCGTCGACCCCGCCGCGCGGCGCGTCACCCGCGGCGAGACCGAGATCGCCCTCACGGCGCGCGAGTTCGCCGTGCTCGAGTACCTCGCACGGCGGGCCGGCGAGGCGGTGCCGAAGTCCGACATCCTCGGCAACGTCTGGGACTTCGACTTCGACGGCGACCCGAACATCGTCGAGGTCTACATCCGCCACCTGCGCAACAAGGTCGACCGCCCCTTCGGCCGCGCGGCCATCGAGACGCTGCGCGGGGCGGGCTATCGACTGGACGCTCAGGGTGGCTAGGAGCCTCTCGGTGCGGCTGCGCACGAGCCTCGCCGCGACCCTCGTCATCGCCGTCGCGCTCGCACTCGGCTCGGTGCTGCTCGTGCGCCTCGTGGAGGACTCGCTCATCGCGACCGTGGCCGAGACCGCCGACCGCGACGCCGAGGCGACGGCGTCGCTGCTCGAGACGTCCGGCGGCACGCGGCTGCCCGAGATCGACGACGCCCTCCAGCAGCTCTACGCCGGCGACGAGCTCGTCAGCACGTCGGAGGACGCCGACCGGCTGACCCTCCCGCACGTCGACCGTGCCACCCGTGCGCTCATCGACGGCGTCGACCACGTGCTCGTCGCCCGGGCGACGACGATCGGCGGCGCCGAGTACGACCTCCGTGTCGCCCTCCCCCTCGACGACGCTCTGCGCGCCTCGGCGACGGTGTCCGGCATCCTGCTCGCCGCGGTGCCCGTGCTGCTCGTCGTCGTCGCGCTGCTCACCTGGTTCGTCGTCGGGCGCGCCCTGCGTCCCGTCGACACGATCCGCCGCGAGGTGGACGCGATCGGTCCGTCCGAGCTCGACCGTCGCGTCGCCGAGCCCCCGACCGACGACGAGGTCGGGCGCCTCGCCCGCACGATGAACAGGATGCTCGCGCGGCTCGACGGGTCGGCGCGGGCGCAGCGGCGGTTCGTCTCGGATGCCTCGCACGAGCTGCGGTCGCCGCTCGCCTCGATCCGCCAGCACGCCGAGCTCGCGCGCGCGCACCCGGATCGCCTCGGCGACGGGGAGCTCGCGGAGGTCGTGCTGGCCGAGGGCGCGCGGCTCCAGGACCTCGTCGAGCAGCTCCTGCTGCTGACCCGGCTCGACGAGGGCGGCCTCGCCCTCGCCCGGCAGCCCGTCGACCTCGACGACCTCGTGCTCTCCGACGCGCGACGGCTGCGGGAGCTCGGCTCGGTCGCCGTCGACACCTCCGGGGTGGGCGCCGCCCGTCTCGAGGGCGACGAGCGGATGCTGGCCCGCCTCACCCGGAACCTCGCCGACAACGCGGCGCGGCACGCGACCTCGCGCGTCGCGCTCGCCGTGCGGTCGACGGGCGATCGCGTCGAGCTCGCCGTCGACGACGACGGCTCCGGCATCCCGGCGGCGGACCGGGACCGGGTCTTCGAGCGCTTCGTGCGTCTCGACGACGGGCGCGCGCGGGATGCCGGCGGCAGCGGCCTCGGTCTCGCGATCGTCGCCGAGATCGTCCGGGCGCACGGCGGCTCGGTGGGCGTCGAGGAGTCGCCCCTCGGCGGAGCGCGCGTCGTCGCGAGCCTGCCGACGGGCTCGCCCAGCGCGATGCCGCGCCGAGACCTCGCCTGAAGAACCGTTCAGCAGGCTTCAGGCCCGGTTCAGCGGCCCGTCGCGAGAGTGGAGCCATGAGCGACACCACTCCCCTCGAGACCACCCCCGCCTCCGCCCCCGAGACCCCGCGTCGGCGCGGTGTGCTGCGACCGATCCTGATCGGCGTCGGCTCCGGCGTCGCGATCCTCGCCCTCGGCCTCGGCGGCTTCGCCCTCGCCGACGAGCTGAACGACTCCGACGACGACCGGCTCGTCATCACGTCCTCCGAGCGCTCCGACGCGTCCGACGACGACGCGACCTCGACTCTGCAGCCCGTGCCCTCGGGGCAGCCGTACCTCGGTCCGGACGCCGCGATCAGCGACGAGGAGTACGCCCGGGTGAGCGCCGCCGCGCTCGAGGCGGTCGGCGGCGGCGAGGTCACCGAGCTCACGCGCGACGACGACCCGGGCGTCGCGTGGGAGGTCGAGATCCGGCTCGCGAACGGCGACGAGGCGGACGTCGAGCTCGCCGAGGACCTCTCGGTCGTGCGCATCGACCTCGACCAGAAGGGCTGATCCCGCCGTTCCGGGAACGTCGAAGGGGCCGCGCGCTCGAGCGGCCTCTTCGGCATTCCCGGCTGGACAAGACCTGCCGGATGCGACATAAGCTTAGGCTCACCTAAGCACACTCGTGCACAGCATCCCCGCACCGGAAGGAATCACCCGTGAGACTCCTGCGCCCGCTCAGCCTGGCCGTCGCCGCGACGGTCGTCGTGACGCTCGCCGCCTGCTCCCCCGGCCCCGCGACCTCGACCGAGGCGGTCGACGTGCCGCCGGCCGAGGACGGCGCGTTCCCGGTCACGATCGAGCACGCCTTCGGCGAGACGACGATCACCGAGCAGCCGGTGCGCGTCGCGACCGTCGCCTGGGCGAACCAGGAGGTACCCCTCGCGCTCGGCATCGTCCCCGTCGGCATGGCCGAGGTCACGTGGGGTGACGACGACGGCGACGGCGTGCTGCCGTGGGTCGAGGAGCGCCTCGAGGAGCTCGGTGCCGAGACCCCCGTGCTCTTCGACGAGACCGACGGCATCAACTTCGAGGCCGTCAACGACGTGGCTCCCGACGTCATCCTCGCCGCCTACTCGGGCCTCACGCAGGAGGAGTACGACACCCTCTCGAAGATCGCCCCGGTGATCGCGTTCCCCGAGGTCGCCTGGAGCACGTCGCTCGAGCAGCTCATCGGCTTCAACGCCGCCGCGCTCGGATTCCCCGCGGCCGGCGACGCGCTGATCGACGACCTGCACGCCGAGATCGAGACGGCGATGGAGGCGAACGAGGGGCTCGCCGGGCAGAGCGTGCTCTTCTCGTACCTCGATCCGGCCGACCTCAGCCAGGTGGGCTTCTACACGGCGCTCGACCCGCGGGCCGGCTTCCTGCTCGACAGCGGGTTCACCGAGCCCACGGTCGTCACCGAGGAGTCGGAGGGCACCGACCTGTTCTACGCGACCGTGAGCGCCGAGCAGGCCGACCGCTTCGCCGACGTCGACATCATCGTGACCTACGGCGACGACGCGGCGGCGACGATCGCCGCGTTCCAGGCCGACCCGCTGCTCTCGCAGATCCCGGCGATCGCGGCCGGCCGGGTCGCGGTGCTGCAGAACGGCACCCCGCTCTCCGCCGCGGCGACCCCGTCACCGCTCGCGATCAGCTGGAGCATCGCCGACTACTTCGCGCTGCTCGCCGCGGCCGCGCAGGCCGGGTGACCTCCTCCACGCTCGCCCCGACGACGCCGGATGCCGCCTCGCTGCGGCGTCCGGCGCTCGTCCGCCTGGCCTGGCTGCTCGCCGGGGCGGGCCTCCTCGCCGCGCTCGCCGTCGCGTCGGTCGCGTTCGGCAACCGCGTGCTCGGCCTCGACGAGCTCCTCGCGGGCC
>JAEWKY010000219.1 GCA_023457615.1 Actinomycetes bacterium
GGCGGGCGCGGGTGCGCGCGTCAGCCGGTCGTGGCCGAAGGCAGCCGCAGCCGCTCGATGCGACCCTCGCGCACGGCGGTCTGCTCGGGGTCCCAGCTGTTCGCCGTCGACAGCAGCAGCGTGCGGCCGTCGGCACCGCCGACGATGCAGTCGACCGCGAGACGGCCCTCGAGCTCGATCGTCTCGGTGACCTCGCCGCCCTCGCGCACGCGCAGGAACCGGCCGCCGACGATGTCCGACACCCAGATGCCGTCGCCGTCGAGCGCGATGCCGTCGGGCGTCGCGCCGTCGGGCAGCGGCGCCCAGGTGCGTCGGTTCGTCAGCGCCCCGTCCGGCGCGATCTCGAAGGCCGTGAGCCTCGCCGCCCAGGTCTCGGCCACCACGAGGGTGACGTCGTCGACGAGCACCATCCCGTTCGGGAACACGAGGTCGTCCGCGAGCACCTCGACGGCGCCGTCGGGCGAGACGCCGATGATCGGCCCGGGCTGCTGGTCGGCGCCGCCGTACAGGTCGTAGCCGAAGCCGCCGACGAGCACCCGGCCGGTGCGGTCGACGACGAGGTCGTTGATCGGATGCTCGGTGACGTGCGACAGGTCGGCGTGCGTCTCGACCTCCCCGCCGGGGCGACGGCGCAGCACGAGCCGATCGAGCATCGAGCTCACGACGAGCGTGCCGTCCGGCAGCCAGTCGATGCCGGAGAGGCGGGCGTCGACGGTGAACTCGACGCGCAGGTCGGCGGTGTCCGGATCCGCGGAGTAGAGGCGACCGGTGTGCATGTCGCTGAACCACAGGCGCCCGGCGTGCCAGCGGCATCCCTCGGGGAAGCGCAGCCCGTCGAACAGGACGCTAGTACCGGCGAGCATCGCCGCCCACCTGGGCGAAGACCATCGTGGCCGGCTTGTCGCTGCGGTTCTCCCACGCGTGCCGGGTGCCCCGCTGCACGACGACCGTGCCCGGGGTGATGCGCGACTCGCGGCCGTCGTCGAGCACGAGCCACATCTCGCCGTCGAGGCAGATGCCGTAGTCGATCGAGTCGGTCGTGTGGAACGGCGTGCCGTCCTCGAAGACGCCGAGCAGGCCGGGCAGCAGGCGCTCCGCCTCGGCCTCGTCCTCGGCGCTCCCGCCCTCCGCGGTCTGGCCGGCGGGCGCCCAGGTCACGCCGACGAGCCGCGTGCCGTCCGGGCCGGGGAAGTACGTGCGGTCGGTGCCCTCGGGAACCGACGCATGGTCCTCGGTCGCCCACATCGGATAGAAGGTGAAGCCCGCGAGCGCCGCGGACTCGACCGGTTCCGCGGGGCCGTTGCTCACGAAGCCCGACGTGCCGTCGGGGAGGTTGCCGGTCACGATCCGGGTGATCTGCATGCGAGGCTCCTACGACTCGGGCCCGCGCCGGTGCGGGCTGCGCCCAGGCTAACCAGCGGCGAGGGCCGGGGCTTCGTCCCGTGCGGACGAAATCACGTGCGTCGTTGGTCGCGACGGGCCGATGCGTCGTGGATGCGCGCCAAGTAGCGTTCGGTCGCGTGGTCACCGTAGACAGCACTTCCCGCACCGCGATCGTCACCGGGGCGGCCCGGGGGATCGGCGCCGCCGTCGCCTCCCGCCTCGCCGCGGACGGGTTCCGGGTCGCCGTGCTCGATCTCGACGAGTCGGCCTGCGCCGCGACGGTCGACGCGATCCGCGCCGCGGGCGGCACGGCCGCTGCGTTCGGGGTCGACGTGGCCGACGAGGCCTCCGTCGAGGCGGCCGTGGCGCGCTGCGCGGCCGAGCTCAGCGCCCCCGTCGTGCTCGTCAACAACGCCGGCATCATCCGCGACGACCTGCTCTTCCGCATGTCGACCGAGGCCTGGGATGCCGTCATCGGCGTGCACCTGCGCGGCGCCTTCCTGATGACCCGCGCGTGTCAGCGCTTCATGACGGAGGCCGGCTGGGGCCGGGTCGTGTCGATGTCGAGCGTCTCGGCGCTCGGCAACCGCGGGCAGGCGAACTACTCCGCCGCGAAGGCCGGCATCGAGGGCTTCACCCGCACGGTCGCGGCCGAGCTCGGGCCGTTCGGGGTCACGGCGAACGCGATCGCGCCGGGCTACATCGACACCGAGATGGTGCGTCAGACGGCCGAGCGTCAGGGCCGCCCCTACGACGAGTTCGTCGCCGAGATCGCCGCCGGGGTGCCGGTGCGACGCATGGGCCGACCGGACGACATCGCGGCCGCCGTCTCGTTCTTCGCGCGCGACGACGCGGCGTTCGTCACGGGTCAGCTGCTCTACGTCTCGGGGGGGCTCACGCATGCCTGACGCCGTCGTCGTCGCGGTCGCCCGCACGCCCATCGGGCGCGCCTACCGCGGCGCATACGCCGACACCTCGCCGCAGGAGCTCGCGGGTCACGCGATCGCGTCGGCGCTGACGCGCGCGGGCGCCGATCCCGCGGCGGTCGACGACGTCATCCTCGGCTGCGCGCTCCCCGAAGGGCCTCAGGGCTTCAACGTCGCGCGTCAGGCGGCCCTGCGCGCGGGGCTCCCCGTGTCGACGCCGGGCATGACGATCGACCGCCAGTGCGCGTCGGGCCTCATGGCGATCGCGACGGGCGCGAAGCAGATCCTGCACGACGGGATGCGCCTCGTCGTCGCGGGCGGCGTCGAGTCGATCTCGCTCGCGCAGAACGAGCACACCAATCGCTTCCGGGCGCGCGACCCGTGGCTCGCCGCCGAGCGGCCCGGCATCTACCGCACGATGCTCGAGACCGCGGAGATCGTCGCCGAGCGCTACGGCGTCTCGCGCGAGGAGCAGGACCGCTACGCCGCCGAGTCGCAGCGTCGCACGGCCGCCGCGCAGGCCGCGAGCCGCTTCGACGCCGAGATCGCGGCCTTCGGCGGCCTCGTCGCCGACGAGGGCAACCGCCCCTCGACGACGCTCGAGGGGCTCGGCGCGCTGTCGCCCGTGCTGCCCGACGGCGCGGTGCCCGCGCACTCGACGGTCACCGCCGGCAACGCGTCGCAGCTCTCCGACGGCGCCGCCGCGGTCGTGCTCGCCGACTCCGCGACGGCCGGGCGTCTCGGCGGGGCGCTCGGCGTGTACCGCGGGATCGCGGTCGCCGGCGTCGAGCCCGACGAGATGGGCATCGGCCCCGTCGTCGCCGTGCCGAAGCTCCTCGCGCAGCACGGTCTCGCCGTCGACGACATCGGGCTGTGGGAGCTCAACGAGGCCTTCGCGTCGCAGGCCGTCTACTGCCGGGACGCCCTCGGCATCGACCCCGAGCTCTACAACGTCGACGGCGGCGGCATCTCGATCGGCCATCCGTACGGCATGACCGGGGCGCGCCTCGTCGGGCACGCGCTGCTCGAGGGCCGCCGTCGCGGCGCGCGCTTCGTGGTCGTCACGATGTGCGTCGGCGGCGGGATGGGCGCGGCGGGTCTGTTCGAGGTCGTGCCGTGACGCGCGTCGGCGTCGTGGGCGCGGGGCTCATGGGCAGCGGGATCGCCGAGGTCTGCGCCCGGCACGGGCACGACGTCACGGTCGTCGAGACGAGCGAGGAGGCGCTCGCCGCCGGTCTCGAACGCCTCGAGCGGTCGCTCGCGCGCGGCGTCGAGCGCGGCAAGCTCACCGCCGGGGAGTCGGCCGAGGCGCGCGGGCGCGTGACGGGCGCGGTCGACCTCGACGCGCTCGCCGATCGCGAGCTCGTGATCGAGGCCGCGACCGAGAATGAGGCCGCGAAGCTCGAGATCTTCCGGCGCCTGGATGCCGTCGTCGACCCGGACACGGTGCTCGCCTCGAACACCTCGGCGATCCCGATCAGCCGACTCGGCGCGGCGACCACCCGGCCCGAGCGCGTGGTCGGGCTCCACTTCTTCAACCCCGCGCCCGTGATGGAGCTCGTCGAGATCATCCCGGCGCTGCTCACGAGCCCGGCGACGCTCGACCGCGCGCGCGACTTCGCGACCGGGCTCGGCAAGACCTGCGTCGTCGCCCCCGACCGCGCGGGCTTCGTCGTCAACGCGCTCCTCATCCCCTACCTCCTCGCCGCGATCCGCATGGTGGAGAGCGGAACCTCCGCCGAGACGGTCGACACGGCGATGCGGCTCGGCTGCGCGCATCCGCTCGGCCCGCTCGCGCTCGCCGACCTCGCCGGACTCGACACCGTCGCGTCGGCCGCCGAGGCGCTGCACCGCGAGCACGGCGAGCCGCTCTACGCCCCGCCGCCGCTGCTGCGCCGCATGGTCGAGTCGGGCCTCCTCGGCCGCAAGACCGGGCGCGGCTTCCACACCTACGCGGGTTGAGTGCCCGGCGCAGCCGGGTGTATCGAAACCGCGACCCGAGTAACCTGCCTGGTGGGTTTCGATACACCGCGCTGCGCGCGGCACTCAACCCCCGACGGGGTCACTCCGGGGCGTGGGCGTCGAGGAACTCGTAGACCTCGGTGAGGTCGACGCCCGTGAAGGTGCCCGACGGCATCGCCGCGAGCAGCGACGAGTTGAGCCGCGCCGAGGGCCACGCCTTGTCGCCCCAGCGACCGGCCAGCGCCGCCGAGGGCTGCCGGCAGCAGGTCGGGTCGGGGCACCGCGAGGTGTGGCGCCGGGCCGTGTCGCGCCCGCGGAACCACTTCACGTGCGCGAAGGGCGTGCCCACGCTCACCGAGAACGACCCCGACGCGGTGTGCTGGATGCTCGACGTGCACCAGTAGGTGCCCATCGGCTTGTCGGTGTACTGGTGGTAGGGGCTGAATCTGTCCTCGACCGTGAACACCTGGCGCGCGCTCCAGTACCGGCAGACGACCTGGCCCTCGACGGCGCCCAGCACGTCGGTCGGGAAGAGGGCGCCGTCGTTCTCGTAGGCCTTCGAGATCGTGCCCGACGCGTGCACCTTGAGGAAGTGCACGGGGATGCCGAGATGCTCGGTCGCGAGGTTCGTGAACCGGTGCGCCGCGGTCTCGTAGCTCGTGGCGAACGCGTCGCGCAGATCCTCGACGCTCAGCTCGCGCGCCTCCTTCGCCGCCGTCAGGAACTGCACGGCCGACGCCTCCGGGATGAGCAGCGCGCCGGCGAGGTAGTTCGTCTCGACCCGCTGGCGCAGCAGGTCGGCGTAGTCGCGCGGCTCCTGCTTGCCGAGCACGTGGGCGGCGAGCGCCTGCAGCAGGGCGGACCGGGGGTCGCCGCCGGAGGACTGCCGTACGGGCAGGTAGAGGCGACCGTTCTCGTGGTCGGTCACGCTGCGGGTGCTGTCGGGCAGATCGCCGACGTAGTGCAACGTGAAGCCGAGATGGCTCGCGAGGTCGGAGGCGACGCGCTGCGAGAGCGGACCACCGCGATGCCCGACCGCGGCGAGCAGGTCGCGGGCGATCGCCTCGAGCTCCTCGAAGTGGTTGCCGCGCTTGCGCTGCTCGGCGCGCAGCTCGGCGTTCGCCCGCCGCGCCTCCTCGGGCGTCGCGGCGCGCTCGTTGTGCAGGCGCTCGAGCTCGGAGTGCAGCCCGAGGATGGTCTCCATCGCCTCGTCGGTGAGCGTCTTGCGCGCGGGCACCGGGGGCAGCCCGAGGCTCGCGTAGAGCGGACCGCGCTGGATGCGCTCGAGCGCGATCTCGAGCGCCGCGCGCCTCGAGGGCGGCTCGGGGCTCAGCAGCTCGTCGAGGGACACCCCGAGGATGCGCGCGAGCCGCTGCAGCTCGCCGAGCTTGAGCTCGCGCCTGCCGTTCTCGATGACCGACACCTGCGAGGGCGCCCGCCCGAGTTCCGCGGCGAGCGCTTCGAGCGTGAGGCCGCGATCGGTGCGGAGCGAACGGATCCGACGGCCGATGGTGAGGGGATCGAGCACCTCCTCATCGTGGGCGTCTTCTGCGGGCCAGAGGGGCATGCGACCATCCTGGACCCTCCGATCCTGCTGCGGAACAGAAAGATCGCGATATTTCTGCACCCGAATCGGCAGAAACCCTGTCGCGTCGGCCGCAGCCTGGGGTCATGACCGACAACGCCAGCCGCGGCACCCGTCCCGGCGACCAGACCCAGACCGCCGCCGAGCTCGAGATCGAGTGGGCCGCCGACCCGCGGTGGAGCGACGTGAAGCGCGACTACACCGCCCAGGACGTCATCGATCTGAGGGGCCCCGTCCGCGAGGACCGCACGCTCGCCCGCCGCGGCGCGGAGAAGCTCTGGGAGCTCATCGAGCGCAACGGCGAGGACTCGGCGCAGTGGGTGCGCGCGCTCGGCGCCCTCACCGGCAACCAGGCGGTGCAGCAGGTGCGCGCGGGTCTCGAGGCGATCTACCTCTCCGGCTGGCAGGTCGCGGCCGACGCGAACCTGAGCGGCCAGACCTACCCCGACCAGAGCCTCTACCCCGCCAACTCGGTGCCCGCCGTCGTGCGGCGCATCAACAACGCTCTCCTGCGCACCGGGCAGATCGAGGGCGAGGGCGCCCCGCACGGCGACTGGCTCGTGCCGATCGTCGCGGATGCCGAGGCGGGCTTCGGCGGACCGCTCAACGCCTACGAGCTGATGCACGGCATGATCGAGGCCGGCGCCGCGGGCGTGCACTGGGAGGACCAGCTCGCGAGCGAGAAGAAGTGCGGCCACATGGGCGGCAAGGTGCTCATCCCGACCTCGCAGCACATCCGCACCCTCAACGCCGCCCGGCTCGCCGCCGACGTCGCGGGCGTGCCGACGATCGTGATCGCCCGCACCGACGCGCTCGCCGCGACCCTGCTCACGAGCGACCACGACGAGCGCGACCAGCCGTTCGTCACGGGTGAGCGCACGGCCGAGGGCTTCTACCAGGTGCAGAACGGGATCGGGCCCGTGCTCGCCCGAGGCCACGCCTACGCGCCCTACGCCGACCTGCTCTGGGTCGAGTCGGACAAGCCGAACCTCGAGCTCGCGCGCGAGTTCGCGGAGAGCATCCACTCCGAGTTCCCGAACCAGAAGCTGGCCTACAACTGCTCGCCGTCGTTCAACTGGAAGCAGCACCTGGATGACGATCAGATCGCGAAGTTCCAGCGGGAGCTGTCGGCGATGGGCTACGCGTTCCAGTTCATCACCCTGGCCGGCTTCCACGCGCTCAACCACTCGATGTTCGAGCTCGCGACGGGCTACCGCGACCGCCAGATGAGCGCCTACGTCGAGCTGCAGGAGGCCGAGTTCGCCTCCGAGGCCCGCGGCTACACCGCGACCAAGCACCAGCGCGAGGTCGGCACCGGCTACTTCGACAGGATCGCGACGGCGCTCAACCCGTCGTCGGCGACCCTCGCCCTCGTCGGATCGACCGAGTCCGAGCAGTTCCACTGACCCCGCACCCTCTGAGGCGTCAGTTCTTGTCGCTACCAGCACTCCATACCGACGAGAACTGACGCCTCACGACATCACGGAGAAGATCATGACCGACATCCGCATCGACATCCACGGGCCCGAGGGCGACCGCTACGGCGAGATCCTGACCCCGGAGGCGCTCGAGTTCCTCACCAAGCTGCACGACCTCTTCATCGGCCGCCGGCAGGAGCGCCTCGCCGGACGGATGCTGTTCCGCCAGGCGATCGACAACGGGCGCAACCTCCGCTTCCTCGACGACGAGAACGACATCCGTCGCAATCGCTCGTGGCGCGTCGCCGGACCGGGACCCGGGCTCGAGGACCGCCGCGTCGAGATCACCGGACCCACCGACCGCAAGATGACGGTCAACGCCCTCAACTCCGGCGCGAAGGTCTGGCTCGCCGACTTCGAGGATGCGACGAGCCCCACCTGGGCGAACGTCGTCGAGGGGCAGCTCAACCTGTTCGACGCGATCCGTCGTCAGGTCGACTTCACCTCCCCCGAGGGCAAGCGCTACGAGCTGGGGCCGACCACCCCGACGATCGTCGCCCGCCCGCGAGGCTGGCACCTCGTCGAGAAGCACCTGCGCTACACCGACCAGGCGGGCACGCGTCAGCCGGCGTCGGCGTCGCTCGTCGACTTCGGGCTGTACTTCTTCCACAACGCGATCGAGCTCATCCAGCGCGGCACGGGTCCCTACTTCTACCTGCCGAAGCTCGAGAACCACCTCGAGGCGCGGCTGTGGAACGACGTCTTCAGCTTCGCGGAGCGGCAGCTCGGCATCCCGCACGGCACGATCCGCGCGACGGTGCTCATCGAGACGATCACCGCGGCGTTCGAGATGGAGGAGATCCTCTACGAGCTGCGCGACCACTGCGCCGGGCTCAACGCGGGGCGCTGGGACTACGTGTTCTCGATCATCAAGAACTTCCGGGGGCGCGGGGCGGGCTTCGTGCTCCCCGACCGGAAGCAGATCACGATGACGACGCCGTTCATGCGCGCGTACACCGAGCTGCTCGTGGCGACCTGCCATCAGCGCGGGGCGCACGCGATCGGCGGGATGAGCGCGTTCATCCCGAACCGCCGCGACCCCGAGGCGACCGCCGCCGCGCTCGCGCAGGTCTCCGCCGACAAGAGGCGCGAGGCCACGGACGGCTTCGACGGCACCTGGGTGGCCCACCCCGACCTCGTCGCGACCGCCTACGCGGAGTTCGACGCCGTGCTCGGCGACCGCCCGAACCAGGTCGACCGCCTGCGCGAGGACGTGCAGGTCGCCGCCGCCGATCTCGTCGACCTGCAGTTCGAGGGCTCCGTGACGGATGCCGGGGTGCGGGCCAACGTGTCGATCGCGTTGCGCTACCTCGAGGCGTGGCTGCGCGGCACGGGCGCGGTGGCGCTCGACGGCCTCATGGAGGATGCCGCGACGGCCGAGATCTCGCGCTCGCAGCTCTGGCAGTGGATCGCGCAGCGCGTGACGACGGCCGAGGGCACGGCGGTGACGCGCGAGTGGATCGAGCGCATCCTGCTCGAGGAGCTCGACGCCCACGGCGGCGCCGAGGGGAACCGTTTCGACGACGCGGCGGAGATCTTCCGCGACGCGGCGCTCGACGACGACTTCCCGCCCTTCCTCACGATCCCGGCCTACACGCGCTACCTCGTCGACACCGTGCCGACGCGGGCGCTCGCGGTGGCCGGATGATCCGGGTCGTGCTCGCCGGCGCGACGGCGGAGGCCCGCACGCGGCTCGCCGGTCTCCTCGCGGAGCGGCTCGGGCTGCCGGCGGCGGAGGGCTTCGTGCTCGCCGACCCGCCGCACGACCCGGTGTCGTTCGACGCCGACCTCGCGCGCCGCGGCGAGGAGGTGGATGCCCTCCTCCACCTCGGCGGCGCGCCCGACGCGCTGCTCGACCACTACGGCCGCGCCGTGATCGAGGTGCGCACCCTCGACGTCGACGACCTCCTCGCCGCGCTCCGGGAGTCGCTCATCGCGGGCTGACCGGTCGCGGTCGATCGCCCGGGGTATCGAAACCGACGCATCGGCACGCGTCGAAGTGGCGGTCGGGCACATGTCCGGCCGCCACGTGCCGTTGGCAGCATCGGAGCGTGATCGACGACGACCTCCGCGAGCGCCTCGCAGCCCTGGGCACGCACGACCCGACCCGGGGTGCGCT